>CAZHIV010000132.1:0-5857 GCA_964532675.1 uncultured Planctomycetaceae bacterium | reverse complement strand
AAGCGGCCGCGGAGGCGTCTTCAAGCGGCCGCGGAGGCGTCTTCAAGCGGCCGCAATAGTTCGCGCCCGAGGAGCGAAAACTTGAATGTCGCCCCTTACGTTGGTACATTGAAAGTGGCGGTCTGCATAGGCAGTAATTGGCTTATCTGATGTAGCGGCCAGGGTTTGTGGCGAAAGTCGTGACCTCGGCCAACCGGAACAGAGCTATGCGCACGACGCGATCGAACCGAACTGGCACCGGCTCCATCCACATACTCGCCTCCCGCGCGGTGCGCGTCTTACTCGTCGCGAGCGTGGCCGCCGGATGCGCGAGAACGGCCGCCGCCCAAGAGTATCGCGCCGACAAGGTCGATCCGCAGGCCAAGCGCAACGCCGGCATCGTGCTCAGCGTGGTCAGAACTCCGGCCCGGTTCGCCCAGGACAAAGCCCAGGTGATGGAATACTTCACCGGCTATTACTTCCCCGACATGACGCAAGCCGGTGCCGACGACCTCGCGCGGCTCGGCGACGCCCGCTACAACTTGTTCCGCAAGTATTTGTGGGCGACGGAAAACGAGCAGTTACAGCAGGATCTGACAGAGCTGGCGTTCAATGCGGCGCGGCGGATCGTCGTGGCTTCCGATCCACCCTACCATCCGGCCGTGCGCTACAATGCGATCCTGATTCTGGGCCAGCTCGACAAGCAATACGCCATCGAGGTGGGCGCCAACCGCCGCCCGCCGGTGCCGCTGCCGCAGGCGACGGAGTTTCTGACGACGGTCGTGACGCTGGCCGCGGACGACAAGCCCGTGCCGCCGGCGGTGACGCTCGGCGCGCTCATCGGCCTGGAGCGCCATGCCCAGTATCGTGACGCGCTGGCCCCCGGGGCCGCCGAAGCGATGACGGCCGCCCTCTTGAAGCTCGTGAACCACGAAAAGCCCATCTTGGATATGGATCGGCAGTCGTTTGCCTGGCTGCGGCTGCAGGCGGCCGGTGTGTTGGCGCAGCTCGGCAGCGTCGGGCCGAACAACGAGGTTCACGACGCGCTCGTCAAGCTGGTTGGCGAGTTGCGGTCGCTCGACGACCGGACCGCGGCGGCCGCGCTGTTATCGAGAATCAATTACGAAGGCGCTAAGGTGGAGGGCGCCGCCGCGGTGGAGCAGCTCTTTGAGCTGGCCCGCGAGCTGGGGGCGGCCGAATCGAAGCGGGCCGAAGATTTCCAGAACGCTCGCATTGGCGGCGGGGCCGGTTTCTCGCCGCGTGGGCCGCGCGGAGGTGAGTTTGCCTTCGGCGCGCAGGCAGGCGGCGCAACGTATCCGCGCCGGCAGGTGCTGGCGCGGCTCACCGATCTGCGTGCCGCCCTACGGGCCGTGAAGCCCGTCGTCGCCGAGGACGTTCAAAAGAAGGTCGACGCCGTGCTCGCGGCCATGCAGCCGGTGATTAAAGACGCAGCCGACAAGGAAGTCATCGAGTTGAACGTAGCCGCGGCAATACACCGAATGGCCGCCGCCATCGATCGCGAGACGGCCCCGCCCGACGAGCCCGCGGGCGAGGGCGCCGGAGATATCTTCTAGCGCGAATTGCTTCTTGATGCCGCCAATAGCCGGCCCGCTACGCGGTCCGGACCGGAGGGCGTAGCCCTCCGGCTATTGTGCGCGGTCACATCAACACGAACCCCAAGATTGGAGTGTGGTTGCACTACTCGACGCGCTCGGCGGCGTGCTGCACGCGCCCCAGCGTCGCGCCGGCCAGCGACCAGCAGGCCAGGAGCACGGCCAGATAAAAGATGTCGCCGGCCAGCATCCAGCGGAAAAAGGGCACCGCGGCCCAATAGCATTGAATCAGCCCGGCCAGCGACTTCTCGTAATTGCTTTGAAAGGCCCACACGGCGAAATTGGTCACGACCCAGAAAACACTCGCCGGGGCCAATCCGCACACGGCCCAGCGCAAGGCTGTGGTTCCGCTCGCTGCAGAGCGCCGCAGCCAGCGGCCCAGCCACACCGGCAACGTCATCGCGCCGTAGGTGGCGACGATCACCGGCACGCTGTTGTGCGCCGGCAAGAGGAACACGTCGCCGATCGCCAGAATGGCCAGCGGCACGAGGCACGCCACGGCGGCCCGCGAAAAGTGATAGCCCGCAAAGATCGTCGCCGCGGCGATCGGCGTGAATTCCCACACCGGCTGCCCCCAGCGTCCCGTAACGCCGATGGCCACCAGCAGCCCGAAGACCGTCACATCCTGAAGCGTTTGTTGGCGAGTTGAATTCATCGCAGCACCTCGTGAACGAATGGCAAGTGCGGCTCATTCTAATCCTGCGCGGCGAACCTCCACAAGACGCGATCGCCAAGGCTGAGCGGGTAAATCTCGAAGCTGCGGTCGCCCAGCTTGTCGTTGACGGTATACGTCCAATTGCGTCCGCCGGCGCCTTCATTTTCGACGCCGTCGATGTTCGTCAAGAAGGCCGATTCGCCCGAACCACGCTGCGAGAACCTCACGCCGCCCGATGCCTCCGCGGCGGCGGAGAGCGCGTCGCGGACCGTCATCCCCTCGCGCCAAGGCACGTCGTCGTATTCGCGCAGGCGCCCGTCGCCAAAATCAACGGCGACCGTTGTAACGGCGTCCGTCTCGGCTTCGGTTGAACTGACTGCAGGAGTCGCGCGCTCGCCGCCCGGCTCGATCGCGGACTCGCGAAGCCCCCGGCCGCGCATCAGCCAGATCGCGGCCAGCACCAACGCCAGCATGAGCGGCAGCCGCCACCACGACCCGCACGCCGAACAGGAAGTCGAACAATTATCCATTTACTTTTAAGGCCGGTCACAAATTCAATCAAACCGCCAAGGACGCAGAGACCGCCAAGAACAAATTCCGATCTTTGTGCCTGTTTTGGCGCACTTGGCATACTTGGCGGTTTCATTATCTATACCGAAAATCCTACCTCCCGTCACCAGGCCTGACATCCGCGCCCCTTGTGCGGTATCCTGTCCGCATGGCGACCACCCTCTCGCTCTCGTTTCCCGAAAAGGACGTGGCCCTGGTCACGCTCGACGACCCGGATTCCAGCGCGAACGTCCTCTCGCGCCACGTGCTCGAAGCGCTCGACCGCCATCTCGACGAGCTGGACAAACGCAAAGACCTCGCGGGGCTGGTAATCCGCTCGGCCAAGCCGGGGATGTTCATCGCCGGCGCCGACCTGAAGGAATTCGTCGCCGAGCTCGACGCCCCCGCGGAGGAAGTGATCGCCTATTGCCGGCAGGGGCAGCAGCTTTTCGGCCGGCTGGCCGCGAGCAGTTACGTGACGGTGGCCGCGATCGACGGGCTCTGCGTCGGCGGCGGGGCCGAGCTGGCGTTGTGGTGCGACCGCCGGGTGATGACCGACAGCGACAAGACGGCCTACGGATTCCCGGAAGTGAAGCTGGGCCTGTTCCCCGGCTGGGGCGGCACGGCCCGCACGCCGCGGATGATCGGCCTGTCCAACGCCATCGAGCTGGTATCGAGCGGCGAAACGATCGACGCCCGCGCGGCCGCCGCGATGAACCTCGCAAACGATGTCGTGGCGGCCACTCCGTCGGCCCCCGGCTCCGCCGCGGGTGACGCCCTGTTGGCCGCCGCCATCCGCATGATCCATGCCGAACAAGAGCTTGGCGAATATCGCCGCGACCGCCAGCGTTGGGCCGGCCCGATTTCCATCAGCGAAACCGAGCTCGGCTTCCTCGGCGCCACGGCCAGCGCCTACATCCAGCAGCAGACCAAGGGCCACTACCCTGCACCGCTGGCGGCGCTGGAACTTATGCTCGGCGCGGCCGGCGTCGACGTGGAAGCGGCCTGCCAGATGGAGGCCGAGGAGTTCGCCAAGCTGTTCGGCTCGCCGATCAACCGGGCCCTGTTGAACGTTTTCTTCCTGCAGGACCGCAACAAAAAAACAGTGGCCGCGGGCGACAAATCAGTGGCGACAGGCGGCTCGCCGCGGAAGATCCGTTCGGCCGGCGTCGTCGGCGCCGGCGTCATGGGCCAGGGCATTGCCGCCGCCAACGTCAAGCGCGGCATCCCGGTCGCGCTGATGGATAGCAACGAGGAAGCGCTGGCCCGCGGCATCAAGGGCGTGTTCCACGAAGTCTCCTACAACAAGCAGATCAAAGGCCCCGACGTGCAGCGGGCCGTCGAGTTCGCGCCGCTGGTGAACGGCACGCTCTCGGATATCGAGCTCTCGCATTCGGATATCATCGTCGAGGCGATCATCGAAGACCGCGAGGCCAAGCAGCATTTGTTCGGCCGGCTGGAACCGCTGATGTCCGACGAAGCCGTACTCTGCTCGAACACGTCGACGATCCCCATTACGCATCTGGCCGAGGGGTTGGAGCGGCCCGAGCGGTTCTGCGGGCTGCACTTCTTCAATCCGGTCCGCCAGATGCCGCTGGTGGAAGTGATCCGCGGCGAGCGGACGAGCGACGCCACGATTGCCACCGCCGCGGCCTATGCCCGGTCGCTCGGCAAGTCGCCCATCGTGATGAACGACGGGCCGGGCTTTTTGGTCAACCGCCTGCTGCTGCCGTACATGAACGAGGCGGCCCTTCTGCTGTGCGAAGGTGCCAGCATGAACGCCATCGAGAAGGCGGCCAAGTCGTTCGGCATGCCGATGGGGCCGTTCACGCTGTACGACGTCGTCGGCCTGGACGTGGCCGTGCACGCCGGCCGCACGATGGCCGAAGCGTTTCCCGACCGGGTCGTGCCGGCGCAGATCGTCCCGCAGCTCGTCGAACACGGCCGGCTGGGGCAAAAGGTGGGCCTGGGCTTCTTCGATTACGCTCCGTCCAAGGGCGGCAAGCCGCCGCGCGGCACGGGCAGCGACGAAGTGGCCGGGCTGATCGAAAAGTGCCGCGCCGGCGCCGCGCGCAAGTTCTCGACCGAGGAACTGACCGATCGGCTGTTTTTGCCGATGCTCGTCGAAGCGACGCGCGTCCTGGAAGATGAGATCGTGTCCGACGTGCGCGACGTCGACCTGGCGCTGATCCTGGGCATCGGGTTTCCGCCCTTCCGCGGCGGACTGTTCTTCTGGGCCGACCAAATCGGCGCGGCCAAAATCGTCGAAAAACTCAAGCAATACGCGCCGCTCGGCAAGCGCTACGAACCAACAAATATGCTCATCACCCTCGCCGATAACAACGCTCGCTTCTACGATTAGAAATAAACCACAGAGACACAGAGTGCACAGAGAAGAAAGGCAGGAAATGTATAATGCAGTATGAGGAGGAGTCACCGTCATTTTTCATTTTGCATTGTACATTTCGCATTTTTCATTCTTCTCCGTGTTCTCTGTGTCTCTGTGGTAGAACATCAGTCGCATAAATCATGAAAACTGCCGTCATCATCGATTGCTGCCGCACGCCGATTGGCCGCTCGCATGCGGAGAAGGGCGTCTTTCGCGACGTCCGCTCCGACGACCTGGCCGTGGCCGTGGTCCGCGCGCTGGTGGAACGCACCGGCATCGACCCGGCCGACGTCGAGGACGTCGTGCTGGGCAACACGCAGCAAACGCTCGAGCAAGGGATGAACGTCGCCCGCACGGTGGGCCTCATGGCCGGGCTGCCGGTGGAGGCTGGCGGCGCCACGGTAAACCGGCTCTGCGGCAGCAGCCTGCAGGCGCTGGCCCAGGCGTCGCACGCGATCGTGGCCGACGCCGAGGACGTGCAGATCGTCGGCGGCTTGGAGCACATGCACCACATCCCGATGGACGCCGGCATCGATCTCAACCCGAAGCTCTTCATGCGCACCAGCAAGGGAGCGCTGATGATGGGCATCACCGCCGAGTTCCTCGCCCAGTCGCAAGGCATCGACCGCGAGGAGCAAGACGAGTTCGCCCTATCGAGCCACCAAAAAGCCA
>CAZHIV010000131.1:0-6951 GCA_964532675.1 uncultured Planctomycetaceae bacterium | reverse complement strand
GCGGCTAATTCTAGTTTGTGCAAACCCAATTCGCAGCCTAAGCTTCCCGCTCCATGCCTAGAGAGCTTTTCAGCACCGAAATTCGCGGCCAGATGGTCGTGCTGGGAACCGGCACGAGCGTGGGCGTGCCGATGATCGGCTGCGGCTGCGAGGTCTGCCGCAGCTCGAATCCGCGCAATTGCCGCACGCGATGCAGCGCCATTCTCGGCCTGCCGGAAGGCAACCTGCTGATCGATACGTCGCCCGATCTTCGCGCCCAGCTGTTGCGCGAAGAGATCGGCGTCGTCCACGCCGTGCTGTACACGCACGAGCACGCCGACCACATCTTCGGCTTGGACGACCTGCGGCTGATGCAGTTCCACCTGGGCGGGCCGGTGCCGTTGTACTGCGAGCCGGCCGTCGAGCAGCGGATTCGCAAGTCGTACGACTATGCGTTCGCCGGAGCGGCCGATCTGCACGCCGGAGCCGTGCCGCAACTGGCGATTCGGCGCATTGGCTTGGAGCCGTTCGACGTTCTCGGGGCGCGGGTCGTTCCCATTCGACTCAAGCACGGCAAGCGATTCGAGGTGCTGGGCTTCCGCTTTGGCAACGTGGCGTATTGCACCGACGTCAACTCGATTCCGCCGGAAAGCATGGAGCGACTGCAAGGCCTCGACGTGCTATTGCTCGACGCGCTGCGGCCACGCGGGCACGCGACCCATTTCAGCCTGGAAGAAGCAATCGAAGTTGCCCGCCTGCTTGCCGCGCGGCAAACGTACTTTACCCACATGTCGCACGAGCTGGAGCACGAGGCGGCGAACGCCTCGCTGCCGCCGGGAATGGCCCTGGCCCATGATGGGCTGCGCGTCGCGCTGACGTGATAGCGCTACGCGGCCTGGTCGCGCGTTACCACGACGTGAACTACTGCGGCACGATCCGCGCATGCGGTTCGCCCGCGGCCTCGCGGGCGACCGCGACGCGGTTCGAACCGAGCAAGTCCAGATAATCGACGACGACATCCAGCGCTTCCTCGCCGTAGCCGTCCATTACGTAGACCGGCCGCGAGGGGTTGGTCATGTCCTCGAACATTTCTTCCTGCTTTTTCTCGGCGTCGAGCTCGGCCCGCTCCTTGAGGAATTCTTCCTTGTTGAGCGTCACCGTCTTGCGGTCCTTCTGTTCGAGATAGCGCTCGATCTGGCGGTTCGCCTTGGCGAAATACTCCGACTCCGCGACGCGCTGCTGCGACCGCTGCCGCAGCCCTTGGACCAGGCTGGAATCGACCATGTGATAGACGTCGTGCGGCAACGGATTGACGCGGTCGAACTTCAATGCGTAGGGCAGGTCCGACTCGCCGACGTCCAGGTAGCTGGTCCAGGAGGGCAGCTCGACGTCGGAAACCACGCCGCGGTTCTGCGTGCTGTCGCCGCCGGGCCGATAGAACTGCTGGATCGTCAGCTTTAACGCGCCCATGTTGGGCACTTGCCGAATGCGGAACAGAGCGTTGCCCAGATCGTATAGCTGCTGGACGGTTCCTTTGCCATGCGTGGCCTTGTCGCCGATCACGATGCCGCGCCGATAGTCCTGAATGGCGCCGGCATAAATCTCGCTCGCGCTGGCGCTGAACTTATTGATGATCACCACCAGCGGCCCTTCCCACACAAGGCCCGCGGTGGGGTCTTTGTACGGCTGCGTGCGGCCGTCCGGGCCCTTGACCTGGACCACCGGCCCTTCGTCGATAAACAGGCCGGTCATGCTGACTGCCTCGGTCAACGACCCGCCGCCGTTCCAACGCAAGTCGATCACCACGGCGTCGACGTTCTGGCGCTTAAACTCCTCGAGCAACCGCTGCACGTCGCGGGTCGTGCTCTTGTAGTCCGGCAGGTTCAGGCGTGCGCCTTCCATGTCCATGTAAAAGCTGGGCAACTGGATGACGCCCAGCCGGTAGGGCTTCCCGTCTCTCTTGGTGCCGCGCTCGATGACCTCGCTGCGGGCCTCGCTATCCTTGAGCTCGATGCGGTCGCGCTCAATCGCAATTGTCTTGCGGCCCGAGTGGTCGGCCGGATCGACTTCCAGCCGCACGGTCGTGCCCCGCTTGCCGCGGATCTTCTTCACCACGTCGTTGAGCTTCATGTCCACGATGTCTTCGATGGGGCCGTCGGCGCCCTGGCCGACGCCGACGATTTTGTCCTCCGGCTTCAGCGTTCCCTGCTTATCGGCGGCGCCGCCCGGAATGATGTTCTGCACGACCGTGTAGCCGTCCAGGCTGCGGAGCGAGGCGCCGATGCCGTCCAGCTCCAGCTTCATCGTGATGTTGAAGTTGTCGAGCGTCGAAGGGGCCATGTAGCTGCTGTGCGGATCAAAGCTCGTCGTCATGGAAGACAGATACCGCTCCAGCAGCTCGTCGTCGTCGGTCTGCTGCCAGCTCTTGCGGATGCTGTCGTACCGTTTGTGCAGCTTCTTGAGAGCCTCGTCCATCGGCACGTCGTCGGCGAGCTCTTTCATCAGGTCGTACTTGACCCGATGACGCCAGCGCTCCGCGGCCTCTTCCGGCGTCTTCGGAAACTCCGCTGCGTCAGGGTCGCGGATCATCTCCTCGTCGATCGTGAAGTCGTGCGGCTTGGCCAGCTCGGCCTGGGCCACGGCAACCCGTTCGTCGACCCGCGCCAGAAACCGGGCAAACACGTCGTAAGCGAACCGGATATCGCCGTTATCGAACATTTCGTCGAGGCGATCGTGATTGCGCTGGAAGTCGTCGACATCGCTTTGATAGAAGAACAGCTTCCAAGGGTCGAGCTCTTTGATGAAAGTTGCGAGGCATCGCTCGGAGATCGTGTCGTCCAGCCGCTGACGGGACAGATGCCCCTGCTGCATCAGCGTCGCGACCGCGAGGGTGATCTGGCGATCGGCCACCGAAGGCTGCGTGGGCCGGGCCGTTACGGCGGCGGTACCGATGCCCAAGCCGGCAATCGCCGTCAGCACGACCAGGCGGCGGAGAAAAGCAGAGCGGGTCAGGCGACGGATCGAAGACGTCATATGCGGTTCCTTTTATTTCCCCACGCGGAGAGCGAGGTGAATGCTACACGGAGTGCTGCTTAAAATTCGAGGCCAATCGAGCCAGCCGAGCCGGCGGAACGGCTCCTCGGCGCGCCCAATTGGCCTAAGTCGAGAGAGGTTAAAGAGTTAACTATATCTTATCCTGCCCCCGCAGTTCCGGCAAGAACGCTGGCTATTCGCAGCCATTTCGGCCGCTTGACCGGTCCACGCGGCGCCACCATTACGGAATTCGAGCGGGATCGGTTCGCTTCGAATCACCGGCTTATTCCTCGGCGCTACCGAGCAGCGAGTCGACGAGCGCCATGTCTTGACGCGCCAGGACGGTTCGCAGATCGAGGATCAGCCGATCGGCCTCGACGCGGCCGAGGATCGGCAACGGACTGCAGCGGAGCCGCCGGTCCAGCGACTGAATGTCGCCGTCGGCGGACGTGAGCGCCACGCCGTACGAGGGGCATCCATCGGCGAGCGCCGCAAATATCGGACTGCGCGTTTCGACCGCCGCGGCCGAGCCAATCCCCTCGACGTGGGCCAATTGGGGGGCAAGCCGCTCGGCCCGATTGCGCAGGTTCTCGACCGAGGTTGCCAGCACCTGCCAAGCAGGAATCGCAACTTGCGCCGCCGGCTGATGGTCGTAGCATTCGAGCGTCGCCGCCAGGGCGGCGCTGCGGAGCACGTCGAGCCGCCATGCCGCGAACAGCGGATGCGCCTTGACGCGTTCGATGGTTTCGCGGTCACCCAGCATAATGCCGCACGCCGGCCCGCCCACCAGGCCGTCGCCGCGCACCACGACCAGGTCGACGCCGGCCGCCAGGCTGGAACGGACCGATCGTAGCGGCCAGTCGATCGGCTCCGGCGGATCGGCGAGCGGGCCCGAACCGAGCGCGTCGACGAGGACCAGCTCCGAAGCGCGGCAAAGTCCGACGAGCTGGTCCAGCTCGGCGGTCGTCGTTTCGCCGACGACACGATAAGCGTCCGGGAGTATCTTCAGCACCGCCGCCGTTTTTTCGGAGACCATCGCCTCGTAGTCGGCGGCCGTCGCGCGGTCGATCGCGCCGACTTCTTGCAGCGCCACGTTGGCGGCGGCGGCCAGCCTGGGCAGCGGCTCGGCCAATTCCACTTCTCCCACCTCGGCTCGGGCCACGAGGACCTGACGCTGTGCGGCAAGCGACGACAGCGCAAGCCATAATGCGCCCGCGTAGCTGTGGACGGCCACAGCCGCCGCCGCGCCGGTGTGGCGGCAAATGGCCGGCTCGAAGTCGCCGGGCCGTGAGCCGTTTGCGGGCGAGGCTTCCAGCACGAACTCGCGGCCCACGGCGACGATCCGCTCCAAGGCGGCGTCGGGCAGAGGGCGACTGCTCCAATCGGCCCCGCGAACTCGGCCGGTCGCGTTGATCCCCGTGCCCAGCGACTGTTGTTGTTGCGAGACGATGTAGCGGGCGGCCCGCTCGGCCAGTTCGCGGATCGAGGGCATCGGCACATTTCCGGCCCGTCGCCGCAGCTCGCTGCGCATCTCGTCCAGGAACGATTTCACGCCCCCGGCCACGACGCTGCGGTTCCAGCGGTCCGCCAACGCCCGGATCGGCGGCTTATCCAACAGTTCGCTGGCCGAAGGAAGCTGGTTCAACAGATCGGCCGGCTTGAGTGCCATGGCGCGTCTCCTTGGCAAAGGAAGTGACGCGCATCATTCTGACAATTCCACCGTCCGTGTCTAGCAGGCGATTGAAGATTTGAGATTGCAGATTGAAGATTTAAGATTCCATCGATCCTAAATCTTCGATCTTAAATCCTTCGATTATGGATCGAGCCGCTCTTGGGCCATCCACTCGGTCACCGTTTGCGGCCCTTCCGGTTGCTGGTCTTCGGCGGCGAACATCCGCTTCCACCAGGGCGGTTGCGTGTCGCGGCGGGCGACGCGCGAGCTATTGCGGGATCTCTCGCCCGGTGTCAGCAAGTCGACCGTCTTGCTCCAGGCCGTGCGGCTGCCGTCGGCGACGCGGCGGGCGCCGCTCGTCATCGCCTCCAGCGGCGAGGATCGCTTGGCGCCCGAGTCGGGCGCGAGCCAGGCATTGCGATTGGAGTCGGATTGCGACTTCTTGGGCCACAATTGCGCATCCGGCAGACGCGGCGTCGGAACCTCCGGCATCTTGAACCGCGGCCAGCTCACCTTCGCCAGCGGCGAATCGATCATCCACTTCTGCTCCGGCTCCTCGACCGGCGTAATCTGGCTCGACGGGGCCTGCTGTTCTGCCTGCTCGGTTGAAGTGGAAGCTAGCGCGGCATCGGTTGCCGCCGCGGCGGGCGGAAGCGACTCCTCGGCCTCGCTGCGACCGAACGGCCACCAGGGCGAGCCGGTTTCCGCGGTCGCCGTGTCGCAGATACAGGCCCCTATCAGCAACACGCCGACGACCGCGCTCAGTCTGTGTCGCATCGCCCTTCGCCTCCAAAAAAGTCCTTACTATGCCACCAGTCGACCCGTCTTTGGATTTTTTTCGTCCAGCAAGGGCCGAGGAGTCTTTCAAATTCTTCGCAGGGCGCCCAGGTTGGTTTTATTACCGCATACTACCCAGCAGGTAACGTCGTTGTGTTCGCCGATCGATTTCCCTAAGATTTCCCAAGGAATGGCGTGCTGGCAATGCTTGCAATCAAGATTGGATTCATCGGCGCGGGGCGAATGGCGACGGCGCTTGCGCGCGGTTTTTTGGAATCAAATACCGTCGCGCCCGATGCGATTGTCGCCGCCGACCCCAGCCCGGCGGCCGTTGAGGCATTTACGCGCGAGGTGCCAAGCGCGACGATCGGCGACGACAATGCCTCGGTCGCAGCGAGCGCGAACGTCGTGCTGCTCGCCGTGAAGCCGCAGCAAATGACCGATGCCTTGGGGCAAATTCGCGACGCGATGCGCGCCGATACGGTCGTCGTCTCGATCGCGGCCGGCGTTACGCTCGAGCGGCTAGCCGGCGAGCTGCCGGTGGGTCAGCGAATTGTCCGCGTGATGCCCAACACGCCGTGCCTCATCGGCGAGGGCGCGAGCGCCTACAGCCTCGGGCCGCACGCGACGCCCGCCGACGGCGACATGGTGTCCGAGTTGCTCTCGTCCGTGGGCGCCGCGTTCGAGGTTCCCGAATCGCTGCTCGACGCGGTGACGGGCCTGTCCGGTTCCGGGCCGGCGTTTGTTTATAGTATGATAGAATCGCTGACCGAGGGGGGCACGGCCGCTGGCCTGCCGGCCGAGCTAGCGGCCGAGTTGGCTGTCCGAACCGTGGCCGGCGCCGCCCACATGGTGCTGCAGACGGGCGAATCGCCCGCCATCCTGCGGGAGCGCGTCACCAGCCCCGGCGGCACGACGCAAGCCGGTTTGAACGTGCTGGCCGAGCGCGAATTTCGCGAAACAATGATTCAAGCGGTCACGGCCGCCACCGAGCGCTCCGCGGAGCTCGGCCGCTCGAACTGAGGGATTTGCCGATGTCAGTTTTTTGTCGCGTGGATGACAAGCACGTGCCCCTCTATCGCGTCATGTGGGTATCCGCGACGCCGCACTACTGCGGCGAGGAAGATTGCATCCGCGAGGGTTCCTACGAGATTCGGCTCGAACAGGGCGAGGCGGTCTGGGCCAGCATGGCCGAACGCGACGAGGTTCTCCAACGCCTCGAAGCCTGGCATGGAGATATGGACGTGCCCGACGACGGCGAGGAGAACTGGTAACTACAATTGCGGATTTCGGATGGCGGATTGAATTGGATCATCCGCAATCCGCAGGCGAAAGCATCGACGATGGACGACGGAAACAACGACGAACTGCAGTGGCGGGATACCTACTTCATCCTGTTTCAGAAGTCGGATCGGCCGACGCTCACGCAGGTCGAAGCGGCGATCACCGAATCTTCGCGGCGACTGAAGCTCGACAACCTCGAAGCAGAC
>CAZHIV010000130.1:0-4176 GCA_964532675.1 uncultured Planctomycetaceae bacterium | reverse complement strand
TTGTCGAACCGCGCGGCGATTCGCGTGTGGCGCTCAACGCGGCTCGTCCAGTTCCCAGCCCCCAGTCCCCAGCCGCCGATCGCGCTGGCGACTGGCTGATCGACCCGCAGGAGTGGTTCGCCCCGGAAGGCGGTTCGCAATCGGGCGACGAGTCATCGCATGCGGACGACGGCTCTCGCACCGATGCCGCACCGCCGGCATCGGGTGTGGAAAAGCCCATCTTCACCGCGCCGCCGGTCGCCGCCGATGAAGCCGCGCCGCAGGAGCCGGCATCCGGCATATCGGCACCGCCGACTGGCAGTGAGCTGCCAGCGCCAGTTCACAGTGGCACAGGCGGCCCGCCTGTGCAGCTATCTCACCCAGGCGGGCCGCCTGGGCCACTTGGGTCACCATCTCACCCAGGCGGGCCGCCTGGGCCACTGGATCCGCACCTGGAGCTGTTCGCCAAGAACGCCTATCCCTCGGCCCGCGAGTGCGCCCAGTGCCACGAGGATATCTACCACGAGTGGAGCGTCAGCGCCCACGCCTACGCGGCCGTCTCGCCGATGTTCCACAAGTTCGAGCAGAAGCTCAACGACTTGTCGCAGGGCACGGTGGGTTACTTCTGCATGCGCTGCCACGCGCCGGTGGCGACGGCCTTGTGCGCGTCGCGCGATGAGCCGCTGTGGAATCTGCCGGAGGTGGCCCGCGAGGGCGTCACGTGCATCGCCTGCCACCGCGTGCAGTACGTGTACGGCAAGTCGAACGGCGAGCGGCGGATCGAGCCCGGCAACGTGTTCGCCCCGGTGATGGGCGGCATCGGCGGCCACGGCGTCGCCGAGACGATCGCCCGCAAGGAGCACTTCAAGGTCAAGACGTCGCCCGACGAGCCCGGCCCCGGCCAGAACATTCACGTCGAGGGCATCTACTTCGACCCGCTCACCCGCAGCGAGTTCTGCACGCCTTGCCACCAGGTGGCCGTGCACCCGGGCATCAAGCTCGAGGTGGTGTGGGAGCAGTACCGCGCGTCGCCGGCGTGCAAGAAGGGCATCCAGTGCCAGGACTGCCACATGGGCCGCGTGCCGGGCCTGCCGCTGGGCTACAACGTCGGCCCGGTCGCCAAGATGGCCGGCAAAACGGTGAACGACCACCGCAAGAAGTCCAATCACATCTTTTACGGCCCGAACTACTCGATCGCCCATCCCGGCATCTTCCCGTTCCACTTGAAGGCGGGACGCTGGACGATGGAGGAGTGGCTCGCCTTCGACTGGCGGGCCGGCTGGGGCACGGAGGAATTCGAGGGCCGCGTCGCCGACGGCCAGGTCGAGCCGTGCTTCCCGCCCGTCTGGGCCGAGCTCGACGACCGCTACGACGCGCGGGAGATCATCGAGGAGAACCTCGCCAAGCTGAACCGCAAGCGGGAGTTGCGCATCGAGGTGATGGAGAACGGCTCGCACGTCGAGGGTCCGTTCTTCGATTCGCCGCTGTGCCGCGGCCAGGATTTGAACTTCCACTACATCGTCACGAACACGAACGAGGGGCATAACCTGCTCACCGCGTCGCTCGGCGCCCAGCCGCAGTATTGGGCCAACGTCGTGCTCATCGGCCCCGACGGCCGGCGCCTGTGGGAGACCGGGTACCTCGATTCCTATGGCGACCTGGCCAACATCCACTCGGTCGACGTCCGCCACAAGCGCGTCCCCTTCGACTGGCAACTGTTCAACCTGCAGACGATGTTCCTCATCACGGGCGCCAAGGGCACCGACCGCGAGTTCTTCGTGCCGGTGAACCTCGACATCGACCAGTTGCCGTTCATCCGCCCGGGCGTGCAGCCGATCAGCGTGATCAACCACCCGCCGTTCATCCGCATGGAGAGCCAGTCGCTGGCCCCGCTCGGCTCGCGGCGCGTTCCCTATCGCGTGCCAGGCCACTTGATCCAGCAGCCGGGCACGTACCGCCTGTCGTTCCGCATGCGGAGCCGCGCCGAACCGATTTACTTCATGCGCTTTTGCGAGGCGACGCCCGACATGGTGCGCTCCATGAACGAGTGGATGGTCGACGTCCACCCGATGACCGTGGAATTCACCGTGCCTTAGCCGCAGTAGAGACGCAGTTTCGAATGGATCGGAAAATGCAAATTGCACGACCACCCTACGGGTGGTGCCCGAAAATGCAAATCGCTCATTGGCCCGGTCGCGGCTGCGCTCGGCATTTTGCATTTTGCATTTTGCATTTTGCATTTTGCAATCTCTTGTCAGCCGTCGCGATTGGCGGACCGGCCGCCGACGGCTATCCGTCCGAGCCCTGGTCGCCGCGCGTCGCGTCGCTGCCGGCGGCGCCCGCCGCGGACGTATTCCACGCCCCGCCGCTCGGAGGCGATTTCTGCTGCGACGGCAGCGACCCAATCGCCGCGCCGCACTGCGCCGGCTGCGAATCCTGCTATCCCGGGCAGGCGCATTCGCACTTCCTGCCCAGCTTGTGCCGCTATGGCGTCGTCGCCCCGCACGCGCCGGGGCTCGAATCGGTGCACTCGCCGTACTTGATCGGTCCCGCGCCCTGGGGCCCGCCCGTTCACGACGGCGCGCTCTTCGCCCCGCCGCCTTGCGAGCATGAGCGTGGCTGGGGTCCAGGGGAAGCCGTGCCCCCAACGTGCGAGCCGCCGCACGACGGCGCCCCCTGCGTCGACCCCCGCGCGAACGTCGCCCCCTACGACAGTGGCGACTTCAGCCCCGATCCGTTCTACGACCACGTGCCGTACGATGGATGCGCCGAGCAGGACGTGTACGGCGGCAAGTACCTCAACCCCGTGCAGCGGCCGCTCATCGAGTGGGGCATGCCGTTCTACGACACGGGCCCGGTGCCGCCGCCCTCCGACCGCTGCGGCGAAACGAACCCCTCCCTGCCGCGGTTCTACCTTTACGGCGATTACCGCGCGGCCGTCGCCTACAACGCCCAGAACGGCGGCGACAAGGGCGTCGTGGCCAACCGCATCAACTTCGAATGGGATCTCTGGCTCACCGCCACCGAGCGATTCCACATGTCGAACAGCCCATTCCAGGACGGCGGCAACTTCATGCGCCTCGAGTTCGACGACGGTCGCCGCGAATTCTTCGACGAGCTCGACTTTTTCAACGACGATACCGACGCCCTGTTTTTCGAAGGCGACCTGGGCTACATCCTGGGCGGCTGGACAGGCAGCTACGCCCGGTTCGACCTGCCTGTCGCCGTCGGCCTGATCCCGCTCCTTTTCCAGAACGGCGTGTGGATGGAAGACGCGATGTTCGGCGTCGCCGCCACGATCCCCGCGCGCAACAGCCCCTGGCTCGACTGGTCGAACTACGACGTCACGTTCTTCGCCGGCTTCGACCAGATCACCAGCCCCGCGTTCGCCGATTCGAACGCCGCCGCCAGCCTCATCGGCGTCACCACGTTCATTGAAGCCAAGGGCGGCTACCTCGAAGCCGGCTACGCCTTCCTAGACGACACGGTCGGCCTGGGGCGCAGCTACCACAACGTCGGCCTCTCCTATACCCGCCGCTACCTCAACCTCGTCTCCAACTCGATGCGCGTGATCGTCAACGCCGGCCAGGACGGACCGGTCGACGATCGCACGGCCAACGGCGTCCTGGTGATTGCCGAGAACTCGTTCCTCACTCGTTGGCCGTACAACGTGATTCCCTACGTCAACCTGTGGGCCGGCTTCGACGACCCGCACTCGGTGGCCCGCGCCGGCGCCGCCGGCGGCGTGCTGCGGAACACCGGCATCCTGTTCGAGTCCGACAACCTCACCGGGTATCCCACGCTCGACGCCACGGCGAACGAAACCTACGGCGCCGCCATCGGCATCGACCTCTTGGCGCCGAACTTTACGCACCAACTGATCCTCGAAGCGGCCGTGCTGCAGGCCTTCGGCGACCCCGCCTTCCGCAACGCCCCCGGCGACCAGTACGGCATCGGCGCCCGCTACCAGGTGCCCATCAGCAACGCCCACCTGCTGCGGTTCGACGTGATGCACGGCTGGTTCGAAAACACCGACGACGCCACCGGCGCCCGCGCCGAGTTCCGCTGGAAGTTTTGACGAAGATCTAATCCGCGTGATCTCTTCGTCACTAGAGCGGGTCGCTCTGACATGTGGCGGACAGTCCCACAGTTTTCGCGTTGAATTCGACGGAACTACGGCTAGCATTTAGAGCCTAT
>CAZHIV010000129.1:0-7007 GCA_964532675.1 uncultured Planctomycetaceae bacterium | reverse complement strand
GGCCATTCATGCCATCCAGGCATGCATTCCTCACGGCACGATCCTGCCGGTCGGCATCGACCGCATCGTCTTCGGCGACGCGCCGCTCACCGAGCCGTGCTTCGTTCGCGCCCACGAGCGGGACCACCACGGCGACCGCTTCGTTTACGACCTGGAAATCGTTTCTCAGAACGGGCGGGTATGCGAACGGTGGCACGGTTTGCACCTGCAGCGTGTCGATCAGGCTGCCCCGGCGGCGACGTGGGCCGGCCCGCTGCTCGCACCCTACCTGGAACGTCGACTCGCCGAGCTGGTGCCAGATGCGGCAGCGACGGTCGCCCTGTTGCTCGACGGCCAATCGGGCGATGAAGCGATGGCCGCCGTGCTCGGCGGACCCGTAACACACGTCCCGCGTCGCGCCGACGGCAAGCCGACCGCCGTGTGCGACCGCGCGGTTTCCGTCGCCCACGCCGAGCGGCTGACGCTATCCATTGCCGGCTCTCGCGGCTTTGTGGCCTGCGATGCCGAGCCGGTCGTGCATCGCGAGCCGCGCGAGTGGGCCGATCTGTTGGGCGCCGAGCGCGGCGCGCTCGCCCGCCTGGTTGCCGAGCAGATTCCGGCCGACGACTTCGACGCGGCGGCCACGCGCCTATGGGCGGCCGCCGAATGCCTCAAGAAAGCCGGCCTGCCTCTCGATACGCCGCTCTTGCTTGAAGACACGACGCCCGACCGCTGGGTCCTGCTTAAAGCCGGCGCCGTCACGATTGCCACCTGGGTGGGCGACGTGCGCGAGGCCGCTGCGCCGCTCGCCGTCGCCTTGCTCCTGGGGAGGGCCGATGAGGTACTTTGAGTACCGCCACCTCGTCGGGTTCGAAGAAACGAATCTCGTCGGCAACGTGTACTACGTGAACCACCTACGCTGGCAGGGCCGTTGCCGCGAAATGTTTCTCCGCGAGCACGCGCCCGGCGTCGCCGATCAGTTGCAATCCGGTCTGGCGCTGGCCACCACGCATTGCTCGTGCGAGTACTTTGTCGAGCTGCGGGCGTTCGACGAGGTCCTCGTGCGGATGCGGCTGGCGTCGATCACCCAGAGCCGGTTGGAACTTGAGTTCGAATATTGGCGCGCCGGGGATGGTGGCGAGGAACTAATTGCCCGCGGCCGGCAGGGAATCGCCTGCCTGCGCCGCACGGGCAACGAAACAGTTCCCACGCCGGTGCCCGACGAATTACGCGAGGCGCTCAGGCCCTACGGGGCCGGTTAGGAGGGTGGCACGCCCACCGGTCCAAAGTGCTACCCGAGCGTGTATGATGGAAGCTTGCCGACTCGCGCCATGCCTCAACCGCTTTTCCAGGCCGTACTACTCATGCCGTCGCCGCCGAGGACCATCTGCGCTCGTCGATCGTGGTGCCGCGGCCCGTTCGCCTGCGCTGCCCTCGCCCTGATTGCCTATTCAGCCGGTTGCGTCGAGGCGCCGGCCGTGCCGGAGTCGACGCCCGTGGCCGTTCGCAGCGTCGAGGTCGTCGAAGTCCGCCCGGTCGACAAGCACGACTCGCTCGAGCTGATCGGCCGCGTCGAGCCGGGCAAGGAAGTGACGCTCTACTTCGAAGTGCCCGGCGTCGTGGTCGAGGTGTTTGTCGAGGAAGGCGACGACGTCGAGCCCGGCGCGCCGATCGCGCGGCTAATCCTGGACGACTACGAGCTGTCGTACTCTCGCGCTCGGGCCGAGTATAACGCCGCCCGCGCCGAGTGGGAGATGCTCCACGCCGGCACGCGCAAGGAGGACATCGACCTGGCGAAGGCCGACTACGCGCGGGCCAAAGCACGCCAGGAGTACTGGAACGACGAGTACGAGCGCGTGCGCCAGCTCGTGGAGAGCAGGGCGGTTTCCGAGTCGGAGTTCCAGCAAGTCGGCCGCGAACGCGACGCCGCCGTGCAGGAAGAGTTGATGGCTAAGGCCGGCCTGCAGCGCGCCGTCGCCGGGTATCGCAAAGAGGAAATTGCCAACGCCGCCGCCAAGGTCGAGGCCAGCCGGCAGGCGGCCATCCTCGCCGAGCGGCAGTTGCAGAAGGCCACGCTCAAGGCGCCCTTCCGCGCGACGGTGGAGCGCCGGCTCGCCGATCCCGGCGCGTACGTGAACGTGTTTCCGATGGGCGGCGTGCCGATCGTGCACCTGGTGAACCTCGAGGTGGTCGACGCGGTGATCAGCGTGCCGGAGGCCATGCTCTCGCGATTCGACGCCGGCAACGACGTGGAAATCACCTCGGCCGCCAATCCGAAGCTGCGCGGCGTGGGTAAGATAATCCACGTGGGACAGGTCGCCGACCGCGCCTCGGGCACTTACGCCGTGCGAGTCCGCCTGCCCAATCCCGACGGCCGCTTCGCCGGCGGCATGGTCGTCCTGGCCGATTCGCGCGACACGAAACCCCGCAATTCGATCCGTGTCCCGCTCACCGCCATCCGCCGCGCCTACGGCCAGTCGCCCCACGTGCTGCTCGTCTCTACCGACAGCAGCCTGATTGTGGAGCGTTCCGTCGAGCTTGGCCCCATCACGGCCAACCAGGTGGAGATCATCAACGGGCTGGCCGGCGGCGAGCTGCTCGTCGTGCGCGGCCAGCACATGGTCGTAGCGGGCGACCGCGTGCAATACGAATCGTTGAACAAGGTTCCCATCGCGCAAAAGCCGGGGCCGCCCCAGTGAATCTCCCAGCGCTCAGCGTTCGCTACCCCAGCATCGTGACCGCGGTCCTGTTTACCGCGGTCGCTTGGGGGACGGTCGCCTTCATCACCATGCCGCGCCAGGAGGACCCGGTCATCGGCTGGCGGCTGGCGAACGTCGTCACGCGCTGGAGCGGCGCCTCGCCCAGCCGCGTCGAAACGCTCATCACCGACGTGCTCGAGCAAAAGGTGAAGGAGGTCGACGAGGTCGCCCACGTCTTCAGCGTCTCCCGCTCCGGCGTGTCGCTGTTGCAGATTCAGCTTGGCGATGAGATTTCAAACGTCGCCCCGGTCTGGCAGAAAGTGCGCCACAAGCTGCTCGAAGCCGCCGCCGAATTGCCCGAGGGCACGATCGGCCCCGACCTGAACGACGAGGTGATGGGCACGTTCGCCGTGATCGTCGCGCTCAGCGGCGAGGGATTCACCTATCGCCAATTGAAGGACCATGCCAAAGAGCTGGAAGACAAGCTGCGCTACCTGCCGCGCACCGCCTCGACGGAGCTGTTCGGCACCCAGCAAGAAGTGATTCAGGTCGAGCTCGACCAGTCGAAGCTGGCGGCGTACGACCTGTCGTTCGACCAAGTGGCAGCGGCGGTCAGCAATCGCAACGCGCGCCGGCCGAGCGGTCGGTTGGAAGTCGACGCCGACGAGCTGTTGATCGAGGCCAGCGGAGAGTTCGAAAACGAGACCGACCTGGCGCGGATGGTGCTCTTAGTCGCGCCGGGCCCCTCCCCCAGCCGCTCCCCAAGTTGGGCAGGGGAACGAGAGGGAGTGCTGCGTCTGGGTGACGTCGCCGATATCCGCCGGACCACCGCCTCGCCAGCGGACCCCATGGCCCGGGTAAACGGCCGTCCCGCCGTCATGGTCGGCAGCCGGGCCCGATCCGGCGTGCGGATCGACGACTACGGCGACGAGGTGATGCAGGCGATCGACCGCTTTCGCGCGACGTTGCCCGATGGTATGCAGCTCAACGTGCTGCACGACATGGCCAAGTACACCCGCGAGCGGTCTGCCGAATTGGGTTGGACGCTCGCGCAAAGCATCGTGCTCGTGTTCGTGGCCACCGCCCTGTTCTTGGGCTGGCGGGCGTCGGCCATCGTCACCGTGGCCATACCCATCACGGGAGTCATCGTGCTGGCCCTGTTCCTGGCCGTCGGCGTGCCGCTCAACCAGATGTCGGCGATGGCGATGATCATGGCCATCGGCATGATCGTCGACTGCGCGATCGTCGTTACCGAGCAGATCCACCGCCGCTGGCGCGAGGGCGCCAGCGTGGAAGAGGCCACCTCGAGCGAAACGGGGCAGCTATTCCTGCCCCTCAGCGTCGCCATTTTGACGACGCTTGCCGCGTTTCTGCCGATTTACCTGCTGCCGGGCGGCACCGGCGAATTCCTCCGCGCGATCCCCGTCGGCGTCAGCATCTGCCTGCTCACCTCGCTCGCCGTGGCCATGACCGTCGTGCCCTGGCTGTGCCGCATCGCCATGCCGCGGCGAATCCAGTCGCACAGTTCGTCGGTGGGTGCCAGAGTGCGGTGGCGCTCGCCGTTCGCCTTGGAACAGCACGCCTGGTTCCGCCGCCTCATCACCGGGTGCGTCCGCCGCCCCATCGTCGTGCTGCTGGTTGTCGCGGTGGGCCTGGGGGCGCTGGGCAGCGTCGGCCTGCGGTTGCGGCGCGACTTCTTTTCGCCCGTCCAGCGCGATCAATTCATCATCGACGTCTACGCCCCGCAGGGAAGCGCGCTGGCCCACACCGTCGAGCTGGTCGAGCCCATCGAAAAAATGCTGCAGGAAACGCCCGAGGTGACGAGCGTCGGCGCCTTCGTCGGCCGCAATGCGCCGCTCGTGTTCTACAACCTGTGGGTGCAGGAATCGTATGCCAACCACTTCGCCCAACTGGTGGTCAACGTCAACGACTGGCACGCCTCGGCGCCCACCGCGCGGCGCGTGCAAGAACAGCTAAAGTCCCAGGTCCCGGGGGCGCACTGCGTCGTGCATATCCTGGAGCACGGCGCCCCGTTCGTGGCTCCGTTCGAGGTGCGCATCAGCGGACCCAGCGTGGAGACGCTGCACGAGCTGGGCCGCCGCGCGTCGGCCGCGCTGGCCGGCGCCCCCGGCGTTCGCAACGTGCGCGACAACTACGGCAACGAGGCCCTGCAGCTCGTCGCCCAGGTGAACGAGCCGGTCGCCCGCACGATCGGCATCGACCAGGGCACCGTCGCCGACGAGCTGCGCTACCGGCTCGACGGCCTGGTGGCCAGCCACCTGCAGGAGGGCGACGAGCGGATCGACATCCGCATCCGCCTGGCCGGCGCCCAGCGGGCCAACATCACCGACCTCAACGCCGTGTACTTCAAGCCGACCGCCGACGCGCCGCTGATTCCCTTTTCCTCCGTCGCGACGCTCGAGCCCTCCTGGGAAACGGCCAGCATCTACCGCCGCGACGGCCAGCGGACGCTTTCCATCCTGGCTTACCCGGAGTTTGGCCTTACCGCCGCGCAGGCCTCGCAGCAATTCATCCCGCAGCTCGAGCAGCTTGCCGCCAGCCTGCCGCCCGGCTATCACCTGGAGCTCGGCGGCGAGAACGAGCAGCGACAAGGCGCCGAACGCAACCTGCTCCGTAAATCGATTTACGCGTTCTGCCTCATTATCTTGCTGCTGGTGGCCGAGTTCCATTCGTTCCGCCTGGCCGGATTGATCCTGACCGTGATTCCCTTCTCGCTGGCCGGCACGATGCTCGCGCTTTGGCTTACCGGCTGGCCGCTCAACTTCATGGCCATTATGGGCATGCTGATGCTCGTGGGCGTGATGGTCAACGACGCGGTGATCCTGGTCGACGGCTACGAGCGGCGCCGCAACCGCGGAGAGCCGCTCGAACGGTTGGTCGTCGACGGCACGCTGGAGCGCACGCCGCACGTCGTCGTTACTTCGGTCACGACGATCGCCGGCTTCCTGCCGTTGGCGCTGTCGCAGTCGCCGCTCTGGCCGCCGCTGGCCCTGGCCATCATCGGCGGACTCGCCACTTCCACCATCCTGTGCCTCGCCGCCGTGCCGGCGGCTTATTCGCTGTTGCGCCGCACACCGGCCGCCGTCGCGTAACGGCCTCGCGAAAGGAATCCCATGCCGAAATCGTTGGATGCCAAGCTGGAGCGGATCGCCTCGGACCCTTCCTGCCCCGATTTCATCCTGGCCGACGCCAAGGACGCCGATATGGCGTACGGCGTCGCCGCACCCGGTGTCACGCGCGTTCAGGGCGCGGAGCGGCCGCGCTACCGCAGCATCCAGGCCTTTCGCGACGAGATTCGCCAAATCGTCGAGCAGCAGCTTGTGGATATCATGCTCATGAGCGTGAGCACGAGCGACGTGGTCGCGGTGCATGAGCGGCTTTTCGACGACAGCCCTGTAACTCCCGCCATTCGCGCGAACGATACGACCGACATCTGGCTGGCCGGCGGGCAGGCGGCTTATGGCCGTCAGCCGTCGCTGCCATTCCGCACCGCGCTGCTCGGTGAGTTATCGCAGTTTGGTTCGCCCGTGAAGTTGGGCCTGTATTCGATCACCTTGAACAACGATGCGGCATTGGATCGGGCCACGCTCGCCGCTTACCGGGAGTTCCGCGAAGAGGCCCGGCAGAGCGACTTCCGCCATTTTCTCGAAGTCTTCCCGCCGAATGCGCCCGTCGAGCCCGTCGCCGACGTGGCGCGGTTCGTGAACGACAGCATCGTGAGACTATTGGCCGGCATCGGCGCCGCCACGCGGCCCCTCTTTCTAAAGATTCCTTACTTCGGCCCCGCCGCGCTGGAGCAGCTCGTCGCCTACGACAGCTCGCTGGTCGTCGGCATCCTGGGCGGCTCCGCCGGCACCACGTTCGACGCGTTTCACATGCTGTGGGAAGCGAAAAAGCATGGCGCCCGCGCCGCTCTCTTCGGCCGCAAAATCAACAACGCCGAGCACCAGCTCTCGTTTGTCGCTCAGCTTCGTGCGATAGCCGACGGCCACGTCGAGCCAGCCAACGCCGTGCGGGCTTATCATGCCGAGTTGGAGAAGCTGCGAATCGCGCCGCACCGCCCGTTGGCGGAAGACCTGAGCCGTTCACCGCCGGCGAAATAAAGAACACAAAGCCGGCGCCGACATTCGTTGCAAGCCTGGAGGTTAACCAATACCGGAGAGAGGACTTGAACCTCCACGACCTTGCGGTCACTGGATTTTGAGTCCAGCGCGTCTGCCCCTTCCGCCACTCGGGCTCGTTTCCATAACGGTATCTTGGCGAGGGCCGATCGCCAAGGGGCCTCATCAAGCGGCGACCGGCGGGTTG
>CAZHIV010000128.1:0-4791 GCA_964532675.1 uncultured Planctomycetaceae bacterium | reverse complement strand
CACCCGGAGCGAGCCGAACGGCTGCGGCGCGTGATGGCGCATTTAGAAGCGACCGGCCTGGCGGACCGCTGCGTGCGGCCGCAGTGGGCGCCGGCGTCGCGAACGCAGCTCGAACGGGTCCACGAGCCGGGCTATCTCGATCGGCTGTCGGCCTTCGCCCAGCAGGGCGGCGGCTGGCTCGATCCGGATACGGCGGTCAGCCCTGAGTCGCCCGAAGTGGCCCGGCTGGCGGTCGGCGCGGCTTGCGACGCCGTATCCCGCATCATGGCCGGCGAAGCGAAGACGGCGTTGTGCCTGGTGCGGCCGCCCGGTCACCATGCGCTCGCCGAACGAGCGATGGGCTTCTGCCTGTTCAACCACGTCGCCGTCGCCGCCTGCGCCGCGCTCGCGGAACACGGCCTCGAACGCGTGCTCATCGTCGATTGGGACGTGCACCACGGTAACGGCACGCAGGACACGTTCTACGCCGACGGTCGCGTGGGCTACTTTTCGATCCATCGCTGGCCGTTCTACCCGGGCACCGGCGCCGCCGAGGAAACGGGCACCGGCGACGGCGCGGGCACGACGCGCAACGTGCTCGTTTCGCAGGGCACGTCGCGCGAGGCGTATCTCGATATGTTTCGCCGCGAGCTGCGCGAATTCGCCGCCCGAATCCGGCCGCAGCTCGTGTACATCAGCGCGGGCTTCGACGCCCACCGGGCCGACTGACTGGGCTCGTTCGTGCTGGAAACCGAGGACTTCGCCGAGCTGACCAGGGAAGTGCTCGAGGTGGCGGCCGCGGCCGCCGCCGGCCGCGTCGTGAGCATCCTCGAAGGCGGCTACACGCCGCCGGTGCTGGCCGAGTGCGTGGCCACGCACCTAGACGTATTGCTGGAGGCCGACCGTTAGCGTGGTTTTTTTATTCGTGTAGCCACAGCCTCCGCTCCGGCGACCCGTTGGGGTCGCGGCTATCGGCTACATGAAATTGAGATGGCTCTTACCAGCCATGCGTCGGTTCCATCGAGCGCCGCACTCACTCGTCGCCGAAGACGCGGGTGCTTTCCTCGCGCCGGATCGGCTGGGCGATGTCGTCGGTGTTGACCTCCACCAGCACGCGCTGGTCGCCGGGCTGCGTGCCCTGCACGCGCACGCGGTAGACCGTGTCAGCCTTGGGCGCCAGCTGAGGGATCGGCTCGAAGAGAATCCCGCCGCGATGCGCCTTGTGCTGCGTTTCGCCCTCGGCCGAAACGAGCTGCATGCCGCTCGGCAGATTGACGGCGACCTGCACGTTGGTGGCCGCCTTGGTGCCCTGGTTCACGACGCGGATTTCGTAGGTCGTCTCGCGGCCCACCTCGATCGGGTCTTCCAGGTCGCGCAGCTCGAACATGATGGCGGCAATGCCGTCGACGACGATTTGCCGCTGCGCCTGGTCGGAAAGCCCGTCACCGGTGCGGCTCTCTACCTCGAGCGTCTGCGAACCGGTTTCAATCGGCATGGCCACGAGCTCGACGGTACCTCGCTCGCCCTCGGGCAATTCGGCGAGACTCCAATACACGGCATGCGTGGCCGCGTCATATTCGCCCAGGTTGTTGGCGCGGACAAATTGCATGCCCTTGGGGAGCTTGGTGATGATCTGCACGTCGTGCGCCGGAGCCGTGCCGGGGTTTTCCACGCTCACTTCGTACGTCGCGGGGCGCTCCAGGTATCGACGCTCCGGGCCGTTGACGTCGACCTTCAACGCCGGGGCGATCACTTCGAATTCCACTTGCTGCTGCACCTGCAAATTGCCGTCGGCGCGGGCGCTGAGGACGTTGACCGTTTTGCCGGCCTTTTCGGCGAGCAGCACGAGCTCCAGCTCGCGGGATTCGCCGGCGGGCAGCGTGCCGACCTCGAATTCCAACGACGGACCGGCCGCGTGCCGCACATTTTGCGGCACGTTCTCAAACAGCATCACGCCGGTCGCGTCGCCGCTGCCGGGGTTACGCAGCTCGATCTTTACGCGCTGTTCCTGGCCGACCATCACCTTCTCCGGCGCCGTCATGCGAATGGCCAATTGGGGCATCGTGCAGTGGGTTTTCACCGACACCTGGGCCGAGTACGAGACGGTTGCCACGCTGCCGATCTCGCCTTCCTCCATCGGCATGAGCTGCATCTCCACGGTGCGATCTTCTCCGGGCGAAAGCTTGCCCAAGTCCCAAAGGAGCTGGCCGCCCTCGGTTTCGGCGGCGGGCGCGGTGCTGATCAGCCGCGTGCCCTGGGGCACCTCGTCGCGGATGATCACGCCCTCGGCCGCCTGGGAGCTGACGTTGCGGAGCTGCACGACGAACTTCGCCGGCTTGCCGACTTGAATCTCGCCGGGTGCGAATTTCTGAATCTCAATGGCCGGCCGCTGCAGGCCTTCGAGAGCTCGCTCGCCGGGCCGCCCGGTGCCGTCGGCCGTCGCCGTTTGTCCCGTGGCATTCTGCGGCAAACCGCTTGGCATCGCCGACTGCTCCGCGGAACCGGCTACGAATGCGTCGCTATAGTTAGCCTCGTCGCTGTTATTGGAATTCGATGGTTGTCCGCCGCCGAATTCGGTGACGGCTTCGTTGCGCGCGGCTCGGGCGGAGCGGCTGGTGCGCTCCGGCAATTCCTCGATGCCGTTTTGCTGCGTCTCGGAAAGCTGGCCGCCGATTTCGTGCGGCAG
Organism: uncultured Planctomycetaceae bacterium; assembly: GCA_964532675.1. Taxonomy (GTDB): domain Bacteria; phylum Planctomycetota; class Planctomycetia; order Pirellulales; family Lacipirellulaceae; genus JABDGM01. Next base: position 2,126 of record CAZHIV010000128.1, on the reverse strand, counting down.
CGCCGGCAGCGGCTCGATCTCCTCGCGTTCCGCCTCGCTCGGTGCGTCCGACGGATTGGCATTGAATGGGTTCAGAGTCGCCGGTTCGCGCACGGGCGCGGCAGCGCGTCTGTAACGATCGTTAGCGACCGCCGGCGGCTGCTCGGCAAACAGGTCATCAGACTCGCGTGGTGTCGAAGCGATGCCCGTTTCCTGGCCCGACACGCTGAGAGGCTGCGGTTCCGCGACGGCTTCGGCCAGCGGCTCCTCGCGCGGTTCTTGTCCGCGGGCCACCGCGGGCGACGGTGAGAGTTCGTCGGCCGCCGCGTCATGGGCTACCGCTCCGGTTTCCGTTGATTCTTGCGAAGCGAGCTCGAGCGCTTCGTGGGCGACTTCCACTGCCGGAGCGGGCAGCGGCTCCTCCGCCCCCGCTTCCGCCGGCGCGGGATCGATGGGCGCCGCCCCGTTCGAGGCCAGGCCGTAGCGATCCACCGGCTGCACGGCGACCTCGACGGGCTGCGCTTTCACCTCCGCGCTGCGGGCCGTCGCACTGGAGTCGGCTGGTATCGCGCGGCCCGTCGGCTCCGGCTCGGCCCAGGCGCTGGCGACGGCGTCCAAATCGCTCGCGGCGAACGGCGTCTCGCTTGCTTTCGGCGCGTCGTCTGGCTCGAGCTTGGCCGCGGTGCTGGCCTGGCCGGGAATCAAGTCGGGCCAGACCGCCGTGGTGCCGTAGTATGCCCCGGTGCCACCGGCAGCTAGCACGGTCGTTCCAACGAACAGTTTCGCGGCAATATTGAGATTTCCAGCCATGTTTGCTTCCCAGCTCACGTGCTCCGGATCGAAGAACGCGCGGCCAGCAGCCGCACGGTACGAGGCAGCGTTTACTAGCAGAACGCTCGTGGCCGGCAAAGAGCAGTTCCAACTGGCATGGCGGCCATCGGATGGCTTCGCTATAGAGGCGTCGATGGAGCGATTCGGTTGGTCCGCCGAGCCAAGGCGGACGCCCGATTTGCTGCCGCGCGGCGCGCGGCGGCCCACACCCAACGAGGATCGTCGCCATGCTTTTCTCATTGACTTCCTCGGCCCAGGCGTTGCTTGCGGCAAGCGCAAGCGTGTTTTCCGACGGCCTGGGAGACTTGCCCGTGCCCTCCGGCAATCCGATCGTCGCGCCGCAAAACCCCTCGACGCTCGTGCTGGCACTCATCGGCGCGGGCACAATCGCGATTTACTTCGCGGCGCGCTGGCGCCCGGCGCGGCCCGATGTTGCCCGTTGGACTGGCCGCTTGAGCGACCAGTCCGAACGCGCCGAGGCGATCGACGCAGAACAAAGCCAATCGCGCGGGGCAGCGTAGAACGCCGGCTGCGGGAATAGGAAGCGTCGACGAGTGCGGTCAACCGGTGCGGCGCGGCGCGCATTGACGGGCTTGCGCGCCGATGTCGACGCCCACCTGCTCGCTCCAGGCCGCGAGTAGCCGGCCATACATGGGGCCCGGCCGGCCGTCGCCGATCGGCCCGCCGTCGCATTCGACGATCGGCAGCAGACAGACCGACGTGCTGGCGAGCATGGCTTCCTCGGCGGCGCGAAACTCCTCGACGGTTAGCCGTCGCGTGACGAACGCTACGTTCAGCCTCTCGGCCAATTGCTGAACCACGCCGAGACTCACGCCGAACAGGATGTGCTCCTTCGGCGGCGACACGAGACCTTCGCCCGGAAAATAGGCCAACACGTTGGCCGTGGTCGCTTCGGCGATGAAGCCGTCTGCATCGAGCAGGATGGCTCTGGCGCCCGGCTGGGCGGCGATGGCGCCGCGGTCGGCCAGGTAAAAGTGCATCCGGCTGCGGCACTTGAGCTCCGGCGGCCAGCACTGCTGCGGAATCTGCCGCACGTCGCTGATCACCACCGGCACACCCGCCTCGTAGTACGACGCCCACAGTGGAAATTGCAGCGGATAACCGTGAACGCACACCGTCGGCCGGTCGCCGCCCGAAATGCCCGGCGTGACGAATGCGAGAACCGACCAGTCGTCGTCCTCGCCGATCTGCGCGCGGTTGCGTTCGAGGAACTCCGGAATCGCGACGGCGATTTCCGCCGCAATTTGAGCGGCGTCCAGGCCGACGATCGCCAGCGAGCGGCGCAACCGCTCGAG
>CAZHIV010000127.1:0-3274 GCA_964532675.1 uncultured Planctomycetaceae bacterium | reverse complement strand
CACGAGCTTAAGCTCATCGTCGACCTGTTCTACCAGGGCGGCCTCAACTACATGCGCTACAGCGTCAGCAACACGGCCGAGTACGGCGACTACACCCGCGGCCCGCGGATCATCACCGAAGAAACCAAGCAGGAGATGAAGCGCATTCTCAAAGAGGTCCAGGACGGCACGTTCGCCAAGGAATGGATCGGCGAAAACAAAGCCGGCGCGGCCAACTTCAAAGCCCTGCGCCAAAAGGACCGCGACCATCCCATCGAACAAGTCGGCGGCCGGCTCCGCAAGCTGATGAGCTGGATCAACGCCAAGGAAGTGGATTGATCGTCAAAGTCGGCGCTAGTCGGACGTCGCTTGCCATGTTGTACATATGGTTGTACAATGGTATAACGTCTCACCGTCACCCGAAACGGTCTGCCGAATCATGGTCAAGAAGCTGAGCAGGCATGGCAACAGCCTCGCCTTGGTGATCGATCGCTCGATACTCGATCTGCTAGAAATCGACGAAGACACCTCGCTGGAAATCACGACCGACGGCGAGGCGCTCATCGTCGCGCCGGTGCGAGACAAGAAGCGCCGCAAACGTTTCGAGCAGGCGCTGAAGGCCAGCAACGAGCGCTACGGCCAAGCGCTCAAGCGACTCGCGGAGTGAGCCGTGGAGCCGTCGTTCCTCACGCTGGATGAAGTCGTCTCGATCCATCGCGACCAAATCGAGCGCTACGGTGGATCGTTGGGAGTGCGCGACTGGGGCCTGTTGCGTTCCGCCGTGGCGATGCCCGCGGCCTCGTTTGGCGGCCAGTTTCTTCACACCGATCTGTGCGAGATGGCCGCCGCCTACTTGTTCCACCTGGTCCAGAACCATCCCTTCCTCGATGGCAACAAGCGCGTGGGAGCCGTGGCCGCCGACGTATTTCTGACGCTCAACGGTCTGCTGCTCACCGCCAGCGAAGACGTTTACGCCGAACTCGTCTTAGCGGTCGCGCGCGGAGATACCGGCAAATCGGCCGCAGCGGAATTCTTCCGCTCCCACGTACAGCCCAACTAGATCAGTCAAAGGCCGCATCAACTGCCGCTTGCGGTTTAGCTGTGCAAAGCTGAGGGGCCACGTCGCCCGGCCGCCTCACTCGTCGACTTTGAAGAAGTCGTCCAGATTGGCCTCGCCGGCCTCGGCTTCGCCGGCCTCGGCTTCGGCGGCGCTCTCCGCCTCGGTCGCCTCGGCTTCATCTGCCGCGGGGCTGTCTTCGGCTGGCTCGGCGGACTCATCGAGGTCCGCGTCGGCGCTGCCGTCGACGTCGGCAGTCGATTCAGCCGTTTGAATAGGCTCCGCCTCGCCGTAGACCACGGCCAGCGCCTTGTTGACGACCGGCAAGAAATCGCGGGCAAACCGCAGGCAGGGGCTTTCTTCGGCCGTTTCCATCGGGTCGCGCATCTCGCTCGTGAAGTACATCTTGTACAGGGCCCGGGTGTTGCCGAAATACCACCGCGCGTTGGAGGGCGCTTCCCACTCCACCGTCGACAGGTCCTCGTCGGTCTCCGGGTTGTACCAGGACCAGAAAACGCGCACCAGCCGGCGGCCCGTTACGTCCTCCTTGAAAAACGTGTTGGTCAAGAACGGCGCCTCCGGTTGGCCCTCGAAGACCATCGGGTACAGCGAGCTCTCCGGGGCGCGCATTTCGAAGCCCGCCGAGCGGTAGCAGATATTCGGCGTGTGTCCGGAGATGGCCCGGCCATGACCGACGATCAACCACAGGTCGACCGTCTCGCCGGTGCGACTGTTGCGATAGACGCGGGAGATGGCCGGCCCCACGACGCCCGCCGTGTCGCGAACCGTCTCCTCCACCGGCATGTCTTCGCCCTGCCAGTTGCCGATAGTTTTCGGGACGTTCTTCAACAAATCGGCCCGCTGCAGCGCCGTCACATTGGCGTCTGCAAAGCGGTCCGTCATGCGGATTTGCGGAATCGTCAGGCCGACGATCACCAGCACGCCCAGCACGATGGGCCAATAGCGCGACATCAGGAAGACCTCTAGAGAGAGTATGGCGCGGGGCTCGCGGCCCGCGGCGGGGGGAGATGGAATCGAGAACAGCCGCCCAATTGCTACGCGGCCGGGCCGCGCGAAGTTCGCGCTTTCCAGCGCCAGTGGCCGACGGAAGCCACCCAAATCCTTCTCTCACGGTAGGCTGTTCGTCTCCTAGTGTCAAGCAACCGGCGTCACCGCGCGGCGCGAGCGGCAGAGGCCGCATAACCGGACACCGCCCGACACAGGAATCCATCGCGGATTCAAAATTGCCAAGTAGCCCATTGGCCAAGAAACTGTAGGGAACGCCCTCCGCGGCGTTCCGCGGCCGAACTTACGGAACGGCAGAGAGGCCGTTCCCGACAGGTTCGGAACGGCACAGAGGGCGTTCCCGACAGGTTCGGAACGGCACAGAGGCCGTTCCCGACAGTCCGAATGCACGGCCTGACTGAATGAAAACCCGTCAGTTAGTCCAGCTCACCATCGCGACCGGCAAGGCCGGCGGCGGATCGTCCGGCCGGGATTCGCCCGTTCGCTCCCGCGTGGGCTGGGGGGCCGGCGCTATCGCTGCCCGCGTCGCAGGCGCGCGGCCCTTGAGCGATGATGCAAAGGGAGGTGCCGGCGCCGGATCCGATTCGCCCATCGGCTCGTTGAAAGGTAGCGTCGTGGGCGGCTCTCCGCCGAAGGGCAGCGTCGTAGGCGGCGGCTCGCCTTCGAGGGGAAGCCTCGACCGAGGCGGCTCGTCGTCCGTCGCATTGTCATCCCAGGGAAACGTCGTCGGGGGCTGCGGCGGCGTGATCGGCATCGTGGGCGGTGCGGCAGTCCCGGGCGCGGTTGCCGGGGGTACCGGCGCTCCATCTTCGTCTCGTCCCGGCTGCACGCGCGGAGCGGTCGGCGGCGGGGCGCGGCGGTCTTCTTCCTCCGCGGTCGGCGCCTCGTACGGACGAATGTCCGCCGGCAGCGGCGCCGGCGGCCGCGCCTCGTCCGGCAGCGGCTCCAGATAGTCCGTCGGCCAACGGCGCCACTTGGTCTGGTAATGGCCCCACGTCAGCGGGTTCGGATAGCAAAGTCCGTCGCGGGCACTCAGATCCCAACCATGGCCGCACGGCGGGGGATGAACGGGCACGCGATATTGAACTTCCTGGACCAGGGTTTCGCTTTCATTCGGGAAGGGAACAGGTGTGCTCACTTGAAGGGCGAGCGCCACGCTGGCGATGCTCATGAACATTTTTCCACGTCCTCGCGAAGCGAAGCTCGTCTGCT
>CAZHIV010000126.1:0-2786 GCA_964532675.1 uncultured Planctomycetaceae bacterium | reverse complement strand
GAGGCCGCCGCGAAAGGAAGTCAAAAACCGTAGGTCAGGCTGTGCCTGACGATTGCGAGTTGGGCGTCAGGCACAGCCTGACCTACAGAATGTCGAGGCTGAAGATGACGAGCTACCGCAACGACAACCGCCTCGCGCTGGAAAACGACGCGCCGCGCGTCGATATCGTGGAAAAGGTCAACGGCGCGGCCCGCTACACGACCGATTACTACCTGCCCAAGATGCTGTGGGCCGCGTACATTATTTCCGATTTTGGCAACGCCAAGCTCAAGGAATCCAACCTGGCCGCGGCCCGCGACGTCAAGGGCGTGCTGGAAGTGCAGCTCGACAAGGAGGATGGCCGCTACCACGGCGACCGGCTGGGCCACATCTGCGCCGAATCGCGGCAGGCGCTGGAGCGCGCCCTGGCTGCGCTCGACTTGAAATTCGAGGCCCGCTGGCCGAAGACGCGGCTGGAGGAAGAGCGCACGCCGCGCGACGAGCTAACGCCCGCCGAAAACGACGCCGACGCGCAAAAGGTTCTCGACGAAAGTGAAGTAGTCGCCGAGGCGGAGTTTCAGACCCAAGTGCAAACGCATACCTCGCTGGAGCCGCACGGCTGCGTCGTCGATTATCGGGGCGACTCGGCCGTGGCCTACGGCTCGACGCAGAGCAACATCGGCTTTCGCAACGGCCTGGCCCAGGAGCTCGGCCTGCGGCCGGACCAGGTCGAGTTCCACTGCGAGTACGTCGGCGGCGGGTTCGGCAGCAAATTCGGCCACGACTCCGAAGGTTTGCTCGCGGCGCGGATGAGCAAGGCGCATGGCCGGCCGTGCCGTGTGATCCGCACCCGCAAGGAAGAGCATCTCGATACCGGCAACCGCCCGGGCAGCATGCAGCACATGCGGATCGGCCTGGGGCGCGACGGCAAAATCCGCGGCGGCAAGATCGCCACCTGGGGTTCGATCGGCCCCACGGGCGGCGGCCAGGCCAGCGCCGGCGGCGGCGGGGGCGGCGGCGTGCGCAACCCCTCGCGCTACGACTTCGGAACCGTCGCCAAGGTGCACGAGGACGTCACGCTCAACGGCGGCTATCCCCGCGCGATGCGGGCACCCGGCCATCCCCAGGCCATGTTCGCCATCGAGCTCATGATGGACCACCTGGCCGCCCAGGTCGGCATGGACCGGCTGGAGTTCCGCCTGCTCAACGAAACGAGCGACGTCCGCCGCGAAATGCTGAAGGTCGGGGCCGAGCTGATCGGCTGGTCGCGGGATAAAACGAACGACAAGACGTCGGGACCGATTCAGCGCGGCCTGGGCATCGGCGTAGCCGACTGGGGGAACAACCCCGGCAACGCGACGATCGCCGTGAACGTCTACCGCAACGGGACGATCGAGGTCCTTAGCGGGGCCCAGGACATCGGCACCGGCTACAGCACGATGATCGGCGACGTGGTGCGGACGCACCTCGGCCTGCCGCGCGAGCTCTTGGTCGTGAAGGTCGGCCGCGGCGAATACCCGGAAGGGCCGGCCAGCGGCGGCTCGGTCACCAGCCGCTTCACGGCGCCCAAGGGTTTTATGGCGGCGGATAAGGCAAAAGCAGGCATTCGCAAACTCGTGGCGACGGAATGGGACATCGAGGACGGGGATTCCATCGAGCTGGCAGACGGTGTATTCAAAGCCGGCGACAAGTCGCTGGAGTGGGTCAAGGCCTGCCGGCTGATGATGAACGATCATCTTTCATTCACGGCCAGCGAGGACGGCGATTACTGGAAAACGCCCACCGGCAGCGAGGCCGTGCAGTTCGCGGACGTGAGCGTCGACACCGAAACGGGCATCATCCGCGTGAACAAGATCGTTGCGCTGCAGAACGTCGGCCTGCCCGTGAACCGGCTGACCATCGAGAATCAGCTTTGCGGCGCCGTGATCCAGGGCCTCAGCTTCTGCCTGTTCGAGGACCGCATCCTCAATCGGCAAACCGGCGCGATGGTCAACCCGAACATGGACATGTACAAAATCGCCGGGCCGGTGGACGTGCCCGAGATCGTCCCCGTGATCTGGCGCGAGCAGCGCGAGGTGGGCGTCAACAGCCTCGGCGAGCCGCCCGTGGTGCCGACGCCCGGCGCGATTGCCACGGCCGTGGCCGACGCGATCGGCGTTCAGGTCCGCTCGATGCCGCTGACGCCCGACAAGGTGCTCGCGGCGATTGACGGAAAGGAGCGTGCGCGTTGAACGCATTCGACTACCTCGTTGCCGAGCAATTCGACGCGGCGCTGGCGGAGTACGGTGAAGGTAAAGCCGCGCTCAAGGCGGGCGGCGTCGACTTGCTGGACCTCATGAAGGAAGGCGTCGAATCGCCCGAGGTGCTGATCTCGATCGACGGGCTCGCTGACTATCGCTACATCCGCGCGGAGGACGACGGCGTTCACATCGGCTGCCTGACGACGCTGGCCGACATCGGCCGCAACGAGCTCTTGAAATCGAAGTACGCCGTGCTGCACGACGCGGCGGCCGATGCCGCCACGCCTCAAATCCGCGAGCGGGCCACGGTGGGCGGCAACCTCTGCCAGCGGCCCCGCTGCTGGTATTTCCGGCAGCGCGAGTTCCACTGCCTCAAGAAGGGCGGGCCCACCTGCTTCGCCGTCGAAGGCGAGAACCGCTACCACGCCATCTTTGGCGGCGGACCGTCGTACATCGTCCATCCTTCGACCGTCGCCCCGGCCCTCGTCGCGCTGGACGCGGTGATTATCGTCCAGTCCGCCACCAGCGAGCCGCCCCCCACCAGCGAGCCGCCGGGTTCACCCCGGC
>CAZHIV010000125.1:0-8011 GCA_964532675.1 uncultured Planctomycetaceae bacterium | reverse complement strand
CGGGGCGGTCGTGGGCGGCATCCTTCTGCTGCCGCTGCTTTTCTATCTCGCCGTGGCGGTCAAGTTGTCCTCCCGGGGGCCGATCCTCTACGGGCACGAGCGGATCGGCAAGGATGGCGGACGCTTCCTGGCCTGGAAGTTCCGCACGATGTTCCAGAACGCCAATCAGGTGCTGGACCAGTACCTCGAAGAGCATCCCGACCTGCTCGAGGAATGGCAGGCGGACCACAAGCTGCGGTTCGATCCTCGCGTCACGCGGATCGGCCGATTTCTGCGAAAAACGAGTCTCGATGAACTTCCCCAGCTGTGGAACGTAATTCGGGGCGAAATGAGCCTGGTCGGCCCGCGGCCGATCGTCACGGCCGAGATCGAGAAATACGGCCCCTATTACAGCCTGTACACCATGGTCAAGCCCGGCATCACGGGTCTCTGGCAAGTTTCCGGCCGCAACAACACGACGTACGACGAACGCGTGCAGTTAGATGCGTACTACGTCCACAACTGGTCGCCCTGGATGGATCTTTACCTCCTGCTGCGCACCATCCGCATCGTGCTGTTCGCCAAGGGGGCGTACTAAAGCCTTGGGAAGCGACCTCCACGGCGTGTCGGGCGGCCTGGCAAATCCAGATGGGTATGCGCCCGATGCGGCCGCCGAAGGCCCTCAGGCGGTAGCGACATCCTCCGCCAAACTGCTCCCGCCTCATGCAGGCGTGGCGTCGCCAGCGCTCGACGCGGCCGCAAAGCGGCTGCGAGTGACCGTCGTTCAGCCGTCGCTCGCCAAGTATCGCGTACCGGTGTTCCAGGAACTGGCGCGTCGCCCGGGCATCGAGCTGCGAGTCGCCTACGGCGCCGTCCAGCGCCTGCCCAACGTAAACCCCGACGGGTTTGAAGCGATTCCAGTAAAAGCGTGGGAAGGCCGGGTGGGCGGGGCATTGCTCACTGTGCAACCGTCCGAGTGGACCTCTTGCTCGCGTCGCCGTGCAGACGTTGTCGTGCTGCGCTGGTCGCCGCGCTCGGCGACGCTTTTCCCGGCGCTGCTTCGCGCCCGGGCCGCCGGGCTGCCGGTCGTGGTGTGGGGGCACGGCTACTCGAAGGATCCTCGCGGCAAGCGATACGGCACACGCGTCTGGCTGGCCAAATGGGCTTCGGCGATCGTGTTCTACGAACCACTGACGCGCGAGGCCTATATTCGCGACGGCTGGAATCCCGAAAAGCTGTTTGTCGCGCTGAACAGCCTGGACCACTCCGAAATCGAATCCGCTCGCGGGTGGTGGCAGGAGCGGCCGGATAATCTGGCGCATTTTCGTTGCGATCAGGGGCTCGATGCGGGGCCTGTTATTTTGTTCCTGTCCCGGCTCCTGCCGGAGAATCGCGCGGACCTGCTGATCATGGCCACCGCCCAACTGGCTCGTGAAATTCCAGGCCTCAAAACCGTTATCATCGGCAGCGGAGAGCCAGAGAAGGAGCGACTAAATGCCTTAGCCGCCCGGGAGGGCATCGCGAGGAATATAATCTTTCAGGACGGCATCTATGATGAAATAAAGTTGGCCCCCTGGTTCCTGTCGGCAGACCTGGTCTGTTACCCGGCCAACATGGGGCTCAGCTTGATCCACGCCTTCTGGTACGGCCTGCCGGTGGTGACCAACGGCAATTTGGACGTGCAGGGGCCGGAGGTCGTCGCGCTGGAGCACGGTGTTAATGGCTTGAGCTACGACTACGGAAATCTCACGTCGCTGGTGGACGCCATGCGTCAGATCGTTACCAATGAAAGCATGCGAGAGTCGATGTCGCAGGCGGCCCGGCGCACCGTGGAAGACCGCTTCACGATTCCGCGCATGGTGGACGGCCTCGAGGCGGCCATTCGTTATGCCGGCAAGTCGCGGTGAGGCGCCCCCCTCATTCCGTAGAGCCGTTCCTCATGAGTTGGCCGAAGACATCGCAAAACTGGACAATTACGGCCATGCCGCAACTTTACCGACTAGCGCGAAAGCTCGTAACTGTGCGACGGGAGCAGCAATGGCGTCGCTGGTCGGCATTTTTTATTCCCGTTCGGCATCGTTCTTGCGCGCGCAATATCTATCACTGTTGCGTGTGGAAGACGGCCAGCCAGTGGATCCGCAACGTTTTTTCATCCACCGATATCTACCGATACTCGGGGCTGCTGCCCTACGCGTACGAAGCGCACGAGGGGCGAGACTACCGCTCCTTGCAGAAACGGTGTTTCGATCGCCCGTTCCCGCCCGGCCACATCGTGACACCGCTGTATATTAGTTACGAGAGCTTCGCGGCCCTGCCAAAGCCGGCTGATTACCGCGCCTTTTTCGTCGTTCGCGATCCGCGAGACCTGGTCGTCTCGCACTACTTTTCGTCGCGCTACTCTCATACGGAAAATGCGGGGGTGCGCCAGGATCGCGCTCGGCTTCTTGAACTTCCCGAAAGGGAGGGGATGATTGCTACTCTCCAACTCATGGTCGAGCGAGGTGTCTTTGACGCCCTTCGATCCTGGCTCGAGCACAGCAATGCCGATCCCCGAATTCGCCTGTTTCGATTCGAAGATTTGGTAGGTTCCAATCAACTGCAGTACATGACCCAACTCGTCGAGCATTGCGATATCCGCATACCGCACGAAAAGCTTAAGATGATCCTCGACCGCCTGTCATTCGAGCGATTGAGCGGCGGTCGCAAACCGGGAGACGAAGACAAGCAGCATAAGTACCGTAGCGGGAAACACGGGGATTGGAAAAAGTACTTCGATGACTCGCTTGCGAAGGCATTCGAAGACGCGGCGGGGGACTTGCCGGTCGTACTCGGCTACGAAGGGTATGGGAGTTGATTAGGAAGCAGTTACAAAACCCTCTCCCTGGGGGAGAGTGGGAATTCTGAAACCGGTCCTGGTTCCTCTGAAGAGGCGACAGACGATGGCAAACTGCGAGCCGCTAAAACTGTACGGCGCCTTGGTTCTCGCTGTTGCCGGCGCGCTGATTCTGGTTCCGTACTGGCGCCGCCGTGCCGATCTCGTCAGCCTATGGAATGTGTTTCTGCTCAGCGTTGGCATCTACACGGGCTTAGGGTGCTTCGAAGCGGCCCTCTCGCCAATCCGATTTCCCGGGACGCAGTGGTTTCAGCCGACGGCGAATGAAGTCAACTGGTTTATGCTCGCCTCGACGCTGTTCCTGGTGACGCTCATCCCCAGTTATTATTACAATCCGATAGGCCGCATCGCGAGTCGCACCGTCATCAAGTGGCCGCCGCAGCAGACCGCGATGTACCTCGTGGTGATTGCGGTCTGCTTCCTGGTCGTGGTCGCGGCTCCGTTGACGATGCGCTTCCCTTTTATCGGCAAGTCGTTGGCGAATTTATCGCACAAGGCGATCATTTTCGCCGCCGTCTTTGGCTGCATGCTTTGGCTGCGACAGCGATTCAACCCATTCTGGTTAGCGTTGTTTCTAGGAACGCTGGTGACTGCCTGCCTGCTCGCGATGTTGTACGGTGCCAGCCGGCGACTGCTACTCTCGGTATTCCTGGTTCCGGTAGTCGGTGTTTATTTAGCGTTTCTGCGTTCTTGGAGACCCACCAGGGCGATCCTCGTGGTTGGAGTAGCTTGTTTCGGACTCTTGATGGTGTCGTTCATGTACGATTCCTTTCGCCGATTTAATCGAAGCGGCTGGAAGGAACGAACCGTCTCGAACATCGTACAAGAAGTCAGAAATGTCAATCAAAGAGACTGGTGGGGAGCATTCAGCGCCGACAAATTGCGCGGCATCTGTCAAAGCGACGTCCATTACTCTTTGCTGACCATGAGGCTGGTCGAGACCAACCGGCTCAAGGCCAAGCCACTCAACACGCTCGCCTTTGTCAGCGTCGTCCCGATCCCCAGAAATTACTGGCCGGACAAACCTCGACCGTTAGGCGGCGTCATTCTCGAGGAGGCGCTCAATTGGCCGTTTGGTGGCGCGAGCATGGGCGTCAACGTTGTCGGACACGTTGCCTACGAGGGCGGCTTGTGGGTCGCGCCGCTTTACGCCTTTCTGATCGCCACCGCGCTGAGATGGTTCGACGAAATATTCACGCGCGATCCCACGAATCCGTTCTTGTTCGCCATATTTGTCTCAGCCGCGCCGCACATCCTGGGCTGGATCCGCGGAGACATTGGCGTCATGACCTGGGAATCCATGGAGTGCATTTTGTACGCTGCGATGCTGTGCATTGGGTGCCGCTTATTGTTCGGCACAGAATGGAGCGGCCGACCTCGCGGTTATGCAACCCCAGTGCCCAACAGACGGCTCCGTCTGAATTGACTCTCGAACTACAGCAATCCAATGCGGCTCCGCCGCGATCGTTGAGGGACCATTTTGCTTGACGTGGCAATGCAACCGTCCCAGCAATACGTTGACGATCGCGCGGATGTATGGATGGTGGGCGTTATTCCGCCGCCCGTCACCGGCATGACGTCCCTCACGCGGCGAGTCGTCGATGAATTCTCCAAGGCTGGAAACATTACCTTTTGCAACTGGTCGGCCGGCACCTCCCGGCACGGCCTCCTACCTTGGGCTCGCCGCACCGCGCTGATGCTAACGGCGGTCGCCCGGCTGATTCGCAGGGGCCGGCGCCCCGGGTCTCGGTTATACATTACGGCCAATTCCAAAGGCGCTATGATTCTCACCGCGCTTTTGGTGTATACGGGATGCAGCCTGGGCTACCGGGTCTATCTGCATCATCATACGTACGTCTATGTGGAACGCTTTAATCGGTGGATGTCGCTGATGGACCGGTGGATGTCGAAGCGGGGCGTTCATATCGTGCATTGCGATACTATGGCCGGCGACTTTCGTCGAATGTACAACTCGCAGTGCGAGTTTCGCACCGTCCATCCTAGTATCGTTTCGCTCGAGCTCGCCCAGGCAAGAACCGCTGCCCAGCAGCCGTTTCGCCTGGGGCATCTCAGCAATTTGTCGGTCGCCAAGGGCCTCGACCTCGCTATCCGGACGTTTACGCTGCTTCGCGACGAACGTGTGGCCGTCGAGCTTCGGCTGGCTGGCCCATGCCTGACAAGGCAGGCACGAGAACTCGTGGACAACGTTGTCGCGAACTATCCCGGCGCGGTCCAATACGTCGGCCCTGTTTATGGCGACGACAAAAGGAAGTTCTTCGCCGACATTGATGCCTTCTTGTTTCCCACGCAGAACGAGTCATGGGGTATCGTGATCAATGAGGCACTGGCAAGTGGTGCGCCCGTGATTACCATTGATCGAGGATGCACTCGGACCGTGGTGGGTAAGCAGGCGGGACTGGCGATGGAACGCGGCCTGGACTACGCCACCGTCGCCGCGCAGCAAGTCCGGCATTGGATTGACAACCCCGCCGAATACCGCGCGATGTCCGAGGCGGCAATTGAACAGGCGTGTTCCCTCCATCGCGAGGCCCAGGCGCAGCTCGACCAACTCATCGGCGATGTGTTTAGCGCCAAGAGCGCGCCGACCGAAGCCCAGGCCGTGTCGCAAGTGTAAATGCTGATGAGCAGGCAGCCGATTCTCTCAGTAATGGCCCCACGAATAATTACTACGGGAATTTGACATGCCTCGCGTCGCGCTTGTATCTGGATTTTGGGGGCAGAACATTGGAAATGCGTTCTTCAACGTCGGCGGCAAGTTCATCTTGGAACAGATATTCGGCCCCGACAGCGTGCGATTCATACAGGACCAGCCGGCCTATCGAACCTTCCACAACCAGGCCAAGGGCAACCCGCGACACGATCTCAACCTGCTGAAGTATCTGGACGTCGACGTGGTCGCGCTCCAGGGCCCGATGCTGACGGTGAATTTCCGGCACATCTGGGCCGATGCGTTTGCCGAATACAAGCGCCGCAACGTCCGAGTGATCCTGCTGGGCGCCGGCCTGTTCAAATTCACGGACGAGGAAATCCGCGCCGCGCGCGAGTTCGTCGGCGAGTATCCCCCCCTGCTCATCAGCACCCGCGACCGGGAAACGTTCGAGGCGATCAAGGACCTGGTTCCCCACACCTACTGCGGCATCGACAGCGCGTTTTTCGCGCCGGACGCCTGTCCCGCGCTGCCGCTTACGATCGAGCCCTACATCGTGCTGAACTTCGACCGCTTCCCCGAGCCGACCATCACCGAGGGCCGCGCTGCCGATCCGGACGCTCAGCGGATTCGCAACATCCAATGGCAGGGCCATCAATGGACGCTCGCCACGCCGCGGATCCAACAGTGGTTTTCGCTGCAGGGAAAATGGCAGGCTTACCTCGGCCACCTGCTCGATCGGCGAAGGTTGCCCGCCGAGCTGAGCGGCTACAAAGTTGTGCGCCCCGAGCATCGCTTCAACCCGCACGTCACGTGGAAGATCTACAAGCAGCCGAACGCGGTCGCCTCCGACGAGCCGTTCACCTACTTCACGATTTACGGCAATACCCAGCTCACGCTTGCCGATCGCGTACACGCCTGCGTGGCCACCCTCGCCTACGGTAAGCCGGCGATGCTCTTTACGCCCTCTCCCCGTGCCCGCTTGTTCGATCGGCTTGGCTTGAGCGATATTCGCCATCGGCCCGTTGAGCTGAGCCGCGATCGCTTGGCGGAAGAGAAGGACGCATTACTGGCTTTCATCCGAAAAGCGGTGGAAAACTCGTTCAACTGATACGGGCTGTCTATCTGAAGTCGCTCATGCGTATCCTACTCCACGACTACGCCGGACATCCGTTTCAAGTGCAGCTCAGCCGCGAGCTGGCCGCCCGCGGGCATCACGTGCTGCACCTTTATTGCGGCTCGACCCACACGCCCCGCGGCGAGCTGCATCGTCGCGCCGATGACCCGCCCGGCTTCGATATCGGCGGGCTCGCGCTCTCGGAAACGATCCCCAAGACGAGCTTCGTGCGGCGCCTGCGCCTCGAGGCCCAGTACGCTCCATTGCTGCTCGCCGCCTGCAAGCAGTTCCAGCCCGACGTGGTTCTCTCCGCCAACACGCCCTCCATTCCCGAGTGCCGACTGGCGGGTTGGTGCTGCCGGCATGGCGTCCGGTTCGTCTCGTGGATTCAAGACATCTACGGCCTGGCGGCGTATCGGCTCTTGAGCCGCAAGCTGCCGGGCGTCGGGCACCTAGTAGGTCAGTACTTCATCCAGCTCGACAAGCGGGCCGCCCGAAGAAGCGACGCCATCGTGGTGATCGCCGCCGACTTCGGCAAGGTGCTCCGGGGCTGGGGCGTCGACAAATCGCGAATCCACGTGATCCACAATTGGGCGCCGCTGGAGGCCATGCCCCTCCGCCCGCGCGACAACGAATGGGCGCGCGGGCAGGGCCTGGCCGGCGGCATCCGCTTCATCTACTCCGGCACGCTCGCCATGAAGCACAACCCGGCGCTGCTGCTCGAGCTGGCCCGGCAACTCGATCGCGACGCCGCGGGGGAGCTGGTCGTCGTTTCGGAAGGGCCCGGCGTGGAATGGCTCGCCGAGCAGGCATCACAGCAGGGACTCTCCACGCTGCGGTGCCTCGGCTTCCAGCCCTTTGAGGCCCTGCCGGACGTGCTGGGCAGCGCCGACGTGCTGGTAGCCATCCTGGAGGCCGACGCGGGCGTATTCAGCGTCCCCTCGAAGGTGTTGAGCTACCTGTGCGCCGGCCGGCCCGTGCTGCTGGCGGTGCCCAGCGAAAACCTCGCCGCCAAAACGGTCGTCGAATGCGGCGCAGGCCTTGTCGTCGAACCAACCGATATAACCGGCTTCTGCGCCGCCGCCCGGCGGCTGATCGATTCGCCGCAGCTCCGCGACGAGCAGGGCCAGGCCGCCCGCCGCTATGCCGAAACCCACTTCGATATCCATCATATCGGCGATCGATTCGAAAGCATCCTGGCTGGCGACCCAAGACAGTAACCTCGTCGCGACGCCTTTTAGGTACGGTTCTCGACATTACGATCATCCATTTGAGTATGGTTCGCGTCGATGCTGATCGCATTGGTCGTGATCGTCCAGCCGCCGGCTGCGATGTTCCGCTTCCAAGAGTTGTC
>CAZHIV010000124.1:0-7613 GCA_964532675.1 uncultured Planctomycetaceae bacterium | reverse complement strand
GCGAATCTTGCGCATCTCGGCGCGGTGGTCGAAACCTTCCAGCGGCGTCATTTGGACCGAGAGGGCCCGTTCGTAGCCGACCTTGTTCAGTTGTTGGATGAGCTTGCCGTAGTCGATTTCGCCCTGGCCGACGCGGACTTGCAGCGATTGCTTGGTCGAGTCGCGCAGGTGAACGTGCTGCACGTGGCGCATCACTTTCTCGATGCTGCCGCCCTGGTGCGGGCCGGCCAGGTAATGGCTCGGGTCGAGCGTCAGCCGCAGCCCTTTGACATGATCGCACAGCACGACGGCCGTGTCCGGGTCTTGCGACATCCGGCCGATTTCCGTCTTGAGCGCGACGACCGCGCTCTCCAGCGCCGCAATTTCCACCAGCTTGCGGAGCCGCTCGATCTCCTCGTTGAACGGTGTTCCCAGCTCGGAGCAGGGCAGCACGAGCGTCACGACCTTGATCGCCTTGGCCAGCTTGCAGCAGGAGGCGAAATGCTCGTAATAGTCCGGCCCGGGCGCCAAGTCGAGGTTCAGCGCGGCGATATCGAGGCGGTGCGTGTCGCGGCAGAACCGGGCCGCGCGGTCCAGGTCCGCGTGGACCTGCGACGGCCGCAGCCCGGGGCCCGATTCGTGAAGCGGCAGCTCGACCGCCGTGTACTCCAGGTCGGCGAGCGCTTCGAGCGCTTCTTGGAAAGAAAGATCGGGAAAACACTCGGTCGATGCGGAAACAAACACCGGGTCGCTCCTTGATGCGGGTCCGTAGTGCGTCCACTTTAGCGGCTTTCGGGGCCGCGTGGCAAGGCGACAGCAGCGGAGGCAGGAAGACAAGGAGATGGGGAGACAAGGAGACGGGGAGATTAGCAGAGACCCGCATGACGTCTGCCATCAAATCTCCTTGTCTCCCCCTCTCCCTGTCTCCTTGTCTATTCCCGGCGACGTGTCGCGGTCTAGAATGGCTTTGAATCATCGCTAGCACAGATCCACCGGGAGAACCGCCATGGCCGAAGACGAAACCCACGCCGCGAGCGCCGCCGCGCCTCCGCAGATCATCGTGCAGCAGCCGCCGAGCGCGTTCGGCCGCTTCGGCAAGTGGCTGCTCGCCGCGCTGGTGGTGGCCGTGTTGTTCATCATCGGGCTCTACAGCAGCTACCACAGCTATTTCAGCCCGGCCGATATGCCGCAGGAGAAATACCACTCGCTCGCCAGGCATGCGCTCAAGAAAATCGCCGTCATCGATATCAGCGGCGCGATCCTCGACGGTGAAGACAGCTTCACCAAGAAGCAGATCGACCGCGTGCGCGAGGACGACGATGTGATCGGGGTCGTGGCCCGGATCGACTCGCCCGGCGGCACCGTCACCGGCAGCGATTACCTGTACCATCACCTGCGGGAGCTAGCCGAGGAGCGCGAGCTGCCGCTGGTCGTGAGCATGGGCGGGATTTGCGCGAGCGGGGGCTACTACGTGGCGATGGCCGTCGGCGACCGGCAGGACGCCATCTTTGCCGAGCCGACCACCTGGACCGGCTCGATCGGCGTCATTATTCCGCACTACGATCTGTCTGGCGCGCTGGCCAGCCTGAACATCGAGGACGACTCGCTCGTGAGCGCCCCGCTGAAAGACATGGGGTCGCCCACGCGGCCGATGACCGACGAGGAGCGGAAAGTGCTACAGACGCTCGTCGACGAGAGTTTTGCCGAGTTCAAAGCGGTCGTCGTCAGCGGTCGGCCGAAGTTCAAGGACGACGCCGCGGCCCTCGACGCCGCCGCGACTGGTCAGATCTTCACGGCCAGGCAGGCGCTCGAGCGGGGGCTCGTCGACAAGATCGGCTTCCTCGAAGAGGCCGTCGAGCGGGTGCTCGAGCTTACCGGCGAGACCGAGGAGAGCGTGCGCTGCGTAAAATACAAAGCGCAGCCGACGCTGGTCGACGCCCTCGTCGGCGCCAACGCGAGTTCCGCCCGCCGTGGCGGTCTCGACCTGGCGAGCCTCATCGACCTCACCGCACCGAGGGCATACTACCTCTGGTCCTGGCTCCCGGCGGCTGTGTCGAACTCGAGATGAAGCGGGGCCAAATTCACCACAGAGAACACAGAGAGCACAGAGTAGAGGCAAAGGCCTGTAGAACTCTCGTAGATTGTATTTTGACCACGGACACGAATAGCTCGGATAACATTGCGAATCCGTGCCCATCCGTGTGATCCGTGGTTAAGCGGCGCATTGTTGAACTATTCCCTAGTTGTGCCGCTTGCATTGTTCAGCTCGCCTCGGTGACCTCGGTGTTCTCTGTGGCGAATGCTGTCACACGAAACACCAGGTGATGGATAGTGTCGCCTCATCTATTAAACTCGATTGACGTTCACCTGACCTCCTGGCTAAGGGAGCACGGCCAGGGCGCGTATCGTGCGGGCCAGGTGCGGCGCTGGCTCTTCGCCCGGCGGGCGTGCGGGTTTCACGAAATGACGGATCTGCCCCAGGCCCTGCGCGACGAGCTGGCGGGCGATTTCACGCTCTGGAGCAGCCAGGTCGCCCGGCACACGCAGGCCGCAGACGGCACCGAAAAGCTGCTGCTCACCCTGGCCGACGGCGGACAGATCGAATGCGTTTTGTTGCGCGAAAACACCCACATCCCCCTCCCTCCTAGGGAGGGGCCAGGGGAGGGTTCGTCGGCTTCCCGCCCGAGCGAACAGCACCCGCTCCCTGGCGCACGCCGCACTATCTGCATCAGCACGCAAGTCGGCTGCGGCATGGGCTGCGTGTTTTGCGCGAGCGGCTTGGAAGGACTCGCCCGTAATCTTTCTACCGGCGAGATCGTCGAGCAGATGCTGCGGCTGCAGCAGCTGCTCGAACCGGAAGAGCGGCTGAGCCACATCGTCGTAATGGGCATGGGCGAACCGCTTGCGAATCTCAACGCGCTCTTGCCCGCGTTGGAGGAGGCCAGCCGCGACGACGGCCTGGGCATCAGTCCCCGGCGGATCACCATTTCGACCGTCGGCCTGCCGAAGGCCATGCGCCGGTTGGCCGATACCAATCCTCGCTACCGCCTGGCCGTATCGCTGCACGCCCCGAACGAGGAGCTGCGCAGGCGCATCGTGCCGGTCGGCGACAAGATTTCCCTGGCCGACATTCTGGCCGAAGCCGACAACTACTTCGAGCGGAGCGGCCGCCGCTTGACTTTCGAGTACGTCCTCCTGGCCGGCGTCAACGACAGCCGCGCCCACGCCGTCGAGCTGGCCCAGCTGCTGGCCGGCCGAACGGCCTTGCTGAACGTCATCCCCTACAACCCCGTCGCCGGCCTGCCTTATCGCACGCCCAGCACCGAGGCGCAACGCACGTTCCGCCGCACGCTGGAAGAGCGCGGCATCAGCGTGCAGTTTCGCCACCGCAAAGGCGACGCCATCGATGCCGCTTGTGGGCAATTGCGCCGGAGGTCAAAAGCTGAGAGCCAAGAGTCGAGAGCCGGAGTATCTTCTGGCTCTTGACTGTAGGCTCTTGGCTCTTGCCTTTCGCCACTCTCATCGCTGCCGCAGCATGATCTGGTAGAATCCCACCGACTTCACCGGATGATCGGCGAGGATGCTGTTCAAGACGGCCTCGATCCGCTTGCGGAGCTGCGCAAGGCTCGGCTCGGCAAGCTCCTCCGGCGTCACGCCGCGTAGGGCCGCCAGTATGTCGTGGCGCAGGCGGTAATCTTCCACCTTGATCTGCCTCTTGACGGCCGTGACCCGGGAGCGCGAGACCGTGGCGAAAAGATGCACGTTCAGCTCGGTGAAGGAGCTGCTTTCCCGGTCGCGCGGCAGAGTCGTGAGAAAGCGGCCCAGGTCGATCTCGGCCGAGCGCTTGTTCTGCGCCGACGATTGGGCGTCGTGCAGCAGGACCCTGCCGTCGTAGCAGCCCATGCAGAGGACGAGCGCCAGCATCGCGAGGAGCCGGGCGATAGGAGGCGGCCGTTTCATGTTCGATTGCCTCGTGCCCCACAGGGAGCGGACGAGTCAGGCGTTAGAATCGTTACAGGCCGAACCGCAACCTGCCCTGCCGCAGGCATCCGCCTCGGCCTCGAAATTATAGGTCGCGGTCGGCGTCGCGGGATCGGCACGGGCGGTGCGACGTATGCTTCAAGCGGGGGATCGCGCTTATGTTCGGCACGAGTTGGGCTGCGGTAATCGCGGCGATCATCGTTTTCTGCGCCGTCGGCGGCTGCGGCTCGCGCACCGAGTTCGCATACGACGCCCTCGATCCGGCTCCTCCGCACGAGGAGCTGGCGGAGCTGTCGCTCGGCGAATACCGCATCCCGATCCCCGTCGCCGGCGACCGCCGGCACGGGCGCCTGTCGTACGGCCATCGGTTGCAGCTCGATTTCGAGCTGCACGCCTTGGTGGCGCCGTCAATGAAGCCGCAGGTTGCCGAAGTCTGGAACCACCACGAAGGCAGAATACGCGACCAGGTCATCCGCGTCTGCCGCAAGGCCACGGTCGACGAGTTGCAGGAGCCGGAGCTCGGCACGTTGAAAGCCCGCTTGATGGACGCGCTCGCCAGCCAGATGGGCAATCGCGAGCTGAGAAAGCTGGTCCTCACCGAGGTCGCCAGCCAGGAGTTATAAGTGGTCGACGTGTGCGAAAACGGTTCGAAGCAGTTCGGGAGGCGGCGCCTGCTGCTGGCATGCAGCGCGCTGGCGCTGGGCCTGGGCTTCGGCGATCGCAGCTTCGCGGGCGGCCACGGGCCGGCCCCCGAACCGGCCGAGGCGGATAGCGAGCTGTTCGCAGACGCCAAGATCCGCGGCATCGAGCTGGGCGACTTCCAGATCCGCGCCCACTACCCGGTCGAAGCGCAGAAGAGCGTGGTGCGGTTCGTGCTGCATGCCGCAGTGGCCAGCGAGCATTTTGCCCAGACCCAGCGGATCGTCGACGACCGTCGCCACAAGCTGCGCGACGAGGTCATCACCGCCACCCGCATGACGCCGCTGGCCGTGTTCAACGAAGCCGATCTGGCGAGGTTCCGCCGGCGAATCCTCGTCCGCCTGCGCCGCGCCCTGCCGGAACTCTCGTTCAACGACGTCTACGTGAGCGATTTCCAGCTCACCGTCAAGAGCTTGTAGAGTTCCCTTGCCGAGCAGCGCGTTGGTCGGCTGTGTGCCGACAGCGTCGCCGAGCTCTAGAAATCGACCATGAACCGCGTGCCCAAGATGTGATAGTCGCCGAAGTCGATGCCGCCGACGGCGTTGAGCGCATTGTCGTGGATATTGCCGTAGACGTAGTTGAACTGCATGCGCGCCCAGGGGTTCCATAGCCAGTTGAGGCCAAGGGTGACGCTTTCGCCGATGCCGCCTTGGATGTTGTCGTCGGAAAGATCGCCGTACGACCAGCGGACTGCCACTTGCCAGGCGCCGCATCCGGATTCGACCTCGTCGCAATAGCTATCGGCCAGGTACAAGTTTCGCAGCGGCACGACGCGGTCGAGCTGGCCCGTTTTTCGGTCCCAGGCCATGTGCTCGCCGGTAAGGAAATAGGCTGCGTAGAGGTAGCCGCCGTGAAAGCTCAGTTCGGACCCGGCCTCGCGATGCATCCACACGTGTTGATACTCGCCGACGACTTGCAGCGGGCCCAGGTTGACCACGCCTTCGGCGCCCATGAGCGAGTAATGTTCCGCGCCCGGAATAACGCCGGTGTCGAGCCAGCGGTTTACACTGCGTGCCTCGGGGCGCGTGCGAAATCGGGCTTCGCTGACGCCGCTGCCGGCGTAGTTCTCGGTGAGTTGGTTGGCGTCGGTGTCGGCCCAGGTGCCGGAGACGGCCCAGTGCGCATAGTTCCGGCCATCGGAGCACTCGTCGTACCAGCAGGTGTTGGCCAGCCGGCCCGCCACTTGCATCTGCCAATGGTCGCTGATGTAGTCGCCTTCGTCTTGAATCAGCCGCTGGTTGAACACGCCGTATTGCCAGTTCCACGCCAGGTTCTCGGAGTGCGACCACGATTGGACGCCCAGCCGGCGGTTATCCTGGTTGAATGCCTCGATGATGAACGGCCGCTCGAGAAACACGTTGTAGCGGCTGCTGTTCCAATGGTCCAAGCCGTACGGCCGCTTTTGGTTTCCGATGAGGACCGTTTGCAGAACGGGCACGTCCGAGAACCCCAGATAGGCATCGCGGAACTCGGTGTCGTTGCCGCCGGCGAACTCCATTTCGATGCGGTACAGCATGTTCTCCCAAATATCGCCGCGCACCCCCAACCGCAGCCGGCGAAATCCTAGCCGGTCGGCCGGCGTAACGTCGTTGTCACCCGTCTCAAAGCCGTTCACCCCGGGCGAGCTGCCAGGAAATTGCCACATATCGAAGTGGATGCGCCCGTTGACGCTCATCGTCGCGGCGCTATGCCCGCTCTTGGCGTAGTCGTTGAGGCTTTTTTCCAGCTCGTCGTGCGATTCCTGGAGAGCGGCGTACTTCTGCTCCAGTTCCGTAAGTCGCTCGGCGATCGCCCGATCGCCAGCGGCGGGCTCGACGGCATCCGCCGCGCTGTCCGAGGCTTCCCACCATTGAGCGACGCGGTAGTCCGGTGAGCCCGAATCGGGCGCTTCCAGGGAAGCTTCGAAATCCCGGAACGGCAACTCGATCGCCGCGTCCGATGGCGGACTCAACTCGCCATTTTGCTCCATCCAGCCGT
This sequence comes from uncultured Planctomycetaceae bacterium, assembly GCA_964532675.1. Classification (GTDB taxonomy): domain Bacteria; phylum Planctomycetota; class Planctomycetia; order Pirellulales; family Lacipirellulaceae; genus JABDGM01. The sequence goes on along the minus strand of CAZHIV010000124.1, from coordinate 977 downwards.
CGAACGGGTGTGTTTCCCATGAATTCGACGGCGCTGACGACGGCGCGGCCGATACCGTGCTGATGGCGCTCACGTAGAGTATCCCAAGCAGCAGATGTGCCGCCCGACTCGCCGGTCGGCCCGACCCGGCTCGACACGAAGCGCATCTCGCACTTGCCATGATTCGTCCTGAACGGTGGCGCGACGCGGCTAAGCAAAGCGAGCGTAGCGCGGTCGCGTTGGACGCCGTGCAGGGCGCGGACTTGGCCGCAAGGCGTGAAGTGGGTGGCCTGCCACGGTCGCGAAAAGCGCCGTGGCAACCACGGCGATAACGTTAGAATCGACTGCCGCGCAGGCCGCAGAAGATAGGAGCAGCCGTTCTTTTCGGATGAATCGGCACTACCGGCGCGGCGCAACCGCGATAATCGATACGCTTTAGCAGCTGCTAGCAGCCCGTTGCGGCAGTAGGTCCCTTCGGTCGGAAGGAACCTTCGCGACGGTCCGAGATTCGTGCGCTCCCAACCAAGTCCCGCTCGGCAAGCGGGACCTGCCTAATTCATCTTCGGGCTGGGCTGGTCCCAGATTTGTCGATTCAGCAGCGCCTCGAGGAGCGACATGTGGTCGCCATAATGTTTCACCGCCAGCAGCGGCACCGTCGTGGCGGCCAGCACGTCGGACGTCGCGCTGCCCAGCAGCACGCTGGCCGCCTGGCTGCGGCCTCGGGTGCTCATTACGATCAGGTCGGATTCGCTCCGCTGGGCCATTCGCAAAATGTCCTCGCCGATGCGCGTCCCTTCCATCAATACGGGCTCGACTGCGACGCCTTGCGTGTCGACGTCCGCAATGAACTTTTCGAAGGCCTCTTTCTCCTGGCCGACGACTTCCTTGACGTGCTCGTCGTAGCGCACCGTGGAGGGATCGAAAAAGATGTGCACCGCGAGCAGCTGCTCGAGCCCGTTGGCCCTGGCAATTTTCCCCGCGACCGCCAGCGCATCGGC
>CAZHIV010000123.1:0-5192 GCA_964532675.1 uncultured Planctomycetaceae bacterium | reverse complement strand
TTTGCCCCACACCTCCCCGCCCTTGAGGGGTGGGGTGGGGGGTGGGTCATGATTCGCCGCGGAATTATCCCCTCCCCAACCCTCCCCCGTGGCGGGGAGGGAGTTTTGAGACAAAGCCTAGCTCGCGGCGAATTCGCGGGTCGGCGAGCGTATCGGCGACGAAGCGGGCGCCGGCGAAATTGTGGTCGCGCGTGTGGCGGTTCGGCACGGCGACGGTGATCGCGCCGGCCGCCACCGCCGCGCGGCAGCCGTTCGCGCTGTCTTCAAGCACCATCATCTGCGGCGGGGCAAGCTTCAGCCGCGCGGCCGCGAGCAAGTAAACTTCGGGGTCCGGCTTGCCGCGGCGAATGTCCTCGGCCGTGAGAATGAAGCCAAAGCGGTGCTGCAGGTTCAATCGCGAGAGCACCCCGTGGGCATACTCGCGGGTGCCACTCGTGGCGATGGCGATCGGCACCTGGGCATTCTGCAGCTCGTCGATGAGTGTCTCGACACCGGGCATTGGTGCAAGCGATGTGGCCATTAGCGAGTCGAGCACCTCGCGGCATTCGCACATGAGGTCTTCCAGCGGATCGCTCAACGAATGGCAATCGATCATGAGCTGGATGGCGTCCACCACGGGCCGGCCCATCATCTGCTCGCGCAGTGCCGCATCGTACGTCTTCCCGCGACGGCGCAGCACCGTCTCGCCGGCCTGCTCGTACAAGTCCTCGGAATTGACGAGCAGCCCGTCGAGATCGAAGACCACCGCTTGTAACTCGGATTCTCGCATCATCGTGGCGACCGATTATCACGCAAAGGTGCTACGGCGCGAAGGCTGGCAGTTTTTTATCCGCAGATGGACGCAGATGGACGCAGATGGACGAGTCTCGAAACTATTTGAGGCTGTCCAGGAATCATAGAAACGTGTGAATCTGCAGGGAACGGCATCCGCGGCGCTTGCGCGCTGTTCGGCTGGCCGACGGAACGGCACAGAGGCCGTCCCCTACAGATGAACTCATGCAATCTCCAATGAATGTCTTGCTACATCTGCGTTCACCTGCGTTCATCTGCGTTCAACTGCAGACAATAACTCCCGCAGTAGCCGCCCGAGCTCGCCGAGGATGACGTTCGTCGCGCCCCAGATGCATGCATCTCCCACTCGCAGGCACGGCGCGTTGAATTGCAGCGGGCCGCGATCGATCGTCATGCGGCCCAGGCACCGATCGTCGACGAGCGCGTCGAGCGGCAGCTCGACGACGCCCTGCACCTCGCGGTCCTGCGGCCGCCACGCCGGCTCAAAACCCGCCACGGCGACCCACGGGGTGACGAGGAAGTCGCTGGCAAAGACGTAGCAATCGGCCAGCCGGCCGAGCACTTCCACCCCCGCATCGATCCCCAATTCCTCGCTCAGTTCGCGCATGGCCGCGTCGCGCGATGCTTCGCCGGGATCGACCGAGCCGCCGGGCAAGCTGATCTGGCCGCCGTGTCGGGCGAGCGTCGCGGGCCGTTCGGTGAGCGGCAGGTGCCAGCGGCCGGCACCGCCGGCCGCGTGCTCGTGGCGAAACAAGAGCAGCATCACCGCCGCGCGGCGGGCCGTGGGCGGTGCCGGGCCCGCATGGCGGCCGTACGTCAACTCAGGAGACATCTGCACGCGGGCCCGACCGCCGCGCCGTCCGGCGCCCAGCGCCGCAGCGATCCGCTCTGGCAGGTCGTCCGCCGCGAGAACTGACTCAATCATCGACTCGGTAAACGACATATTCCTCGTTCCAGTACACGCGCGGCAGCGACAGGAGCTGGCCACGGTCCATAAGCACGTAGTCGGCGCCGTACTTGGCCGCTAGTTCGCGCACGCGCTCGCTGCCCAGGATTCCGATCGAATCGAGCGCATGTTCTTCGCCGCTGATCTCCGTGTAGTAAATGTCCGCAATGCGGCGATGCCATTCGACGATGCTGCGGGCGTCCTGGGGAACGTCCTTGCGGTTGACGACCTCGGACCGCCGGGCGCGCCACTTGAACGAGTGGGTGAGCCGCGGCGTGAGGAACACGGCCTCGGGTGGCGTATGCTCGGAAACCCATTCGCAGGCGTCGACCCAGGCGGCAAAATCACGAACTTTGGCATCGGCGGGCGGCTCGGGGTTGAGCGCCCGCTGCCGCGCGACGGCGGCGATGTGCCAGCCCGTGAAGACCAGCGACGCAGTCAATAGCCACACGGCCCACGGCCGTCGCCGCGACATGCCGGCGGCAATCAGCGTCGTCAGGCACAGCGCCACGGCCATCGGGGCGGCGAAATCGGTCAGCCGGAACCAATAGTAGCGCAAAAGCCGCGCGGCGACGAGCGGCTGGTTCCAAAACGCCAGTTCGATGAGAAAGCCGACGGCCGCCAAAAGGGCGGCGCCCCAGGCGAAGTGAACTAGTTTTCTCGCGGTGGGCAGATCGACTGCGAATTTCGCGACAGGCGGGCCGCCTGTCGCCACTGATGTTAGGAGCCAGAGCACTGATGTTAGGAGCCAGAGCGCCGCCAGCAGGGCCGCATGCCGCGCGAGTCGCCACGCGACTTCGCCGGCAGGCAGGGCGAGCAGCGCCAGATGGTGTGGCAAACGCTCGAAGACGTAAATGCGGCTGGCTTCGGCCACGATCTCCGGCGGTTCGTTCCACGTCAGCGCCAGCGCCGGCACCACGCCGCACGCGGCCAATAGCGCGAAGCCCGCCAACCCCGGCAACACGGATCGCAGCGCAATCCCCCCGCGATTGTCCCAGAACCATAACCCGCCGCAGACCAGCGCGCTCCAACCGCCGACGACGGGGTGCAGGGCAGTGGCGGCGCCGAGCAAGATCCACATTCGGTTCCAGCGCCAGTGCAGTGAGCCGCCGGGCTTGTCCCGGCGGGATAAACCCGCCGGCTCGCCCACGAGCTCGGCCAGCGCCAGGAGCACGAAGCCGTAAGCGAAGCATTTCGCTTCCACGCCGCCGACAATCCATTCGCCGGCAAGATGGGCCCATTCGTTAAGCACGACAAACAGGGCGGCCGAGAGCACCGCGGCCAGTGGCCGGGGCACCAGCCGCCAGCTCAGTCGCTGCCAGGCAAAGGCAAGCAGCGTCCATGCCAGTATTCGCCCGAGCCACGCCGTCGCCGGCAGCGACAGCCAGCGCGTGACCCAGCCCAACGTCCACACGAACACGAGCTGCGCTTCCTTCGACTCCAGAAATAAATCGTCCGCGCACCATTGGGGGTTCCAATAATGCTTGAGCCGGGAGAGGTAATGCGCTTCGTTCACGTGCGGCGGCGGGTCGCCGGCGAGGGTAAAAAAGACGACGACGATCAGCAGCACTTCCGCCAACCGCCCAATCGCCGGTTGCGGGCGAGGCTGCAGCAAACCGTCAGCGGAGTGGGCAATGGTCGGCATGGAACGAGCACGTGGTCGAAGGGCTTTCGGCCAGAGTAATCGTATTCACGGTTGCGGACCAGATGATCCGTTCGCGCCTTGCCGGTGTTTGCCTGGGCCGTTTATCATCGGGTGGTGAATAAACCGCGGCGGCGTCGCTAAGCCGCAAGCGGCGGTCGGATCTATCGCGGAGTTGAGGGATTTTTCATGGCCGAGGCTTCGATGACTCCCGGGCAGATGTTGCGAGAAACGATTCTCGCGGGGCCCATTCAGGTGCCCGGGGCCCCAAACGCGCTCGCGGGGCGGTTGATCGAGGAGGCCGGATTCTCGGCCATGTACCTCTCGGGCGCGGCCTTGTCGGCCGGCGTGTTGGCGCTGCCCGATATCGGCCTGTTCACGCTCACCGAGCTGGTGCAGCAAGTCGAATATCTCACCGCCCGCGTCGCGGTGCCCGTGATCGTCGACGCCGATACCGGGTTCGGCGACACGGCGAACGTCGAGCGGACGATCGCCGAGCTGGAGCGGGCCGGCGCGGCCGCCATTCAGCTCGAGGACCAGGAGCTGCCCAAGCGGTGCGGGCATCTCTCGGGCAAGACGCTCGTGCCGGCCGACGCGATGTGCGCGAAGCTCCGCGCGGCCGTGGCGGCGCGGGCCGACGAGTCGACCGTGATCATCGCGCGCACCGATGCCCGCGGCGTCGAGAGCTTCGACGCCGCCGTCGAGCGCGCGAAGCGGTACGTCGCAGCGGGAGCCGATTGGATCTTTCCCGAAGCGCTCGCCAGCCGCGACGAGTTTCAAGCTTTTGCCAAGGCGATCGACGTGCCGCTCGTGGCCAACATGACCGAGTTCGGCAAGAGTCCGCTGTTGGAGTTCGCCGAGCTGGCCGATCTGGGCTACCGCGCGGTGCTGTATCCGGTTACGCTGTTGCGAGTGGCGATGAAGGCCATCGATACGACGCTCTCGATCCTGGCCGCCGACGGCACCCAGCGCGACCTGCTGGACCTGATGCAAACGCGCCAGGAGTTGTACGACCTGCTCGATTACGACGTAAATGGAAATTGAATTCTGGCTCTCGACCCTCAACCCTCGACCCTCGACCCTCGACCGACCATGCCTGAAGAAATCTACAGCCCCGGCCTGGAAGGCGTCATTGCCGGCGAAACGGCGATCAGCACCGTGAGCGGCGGGCTAAGCTACCGCGGGTACGCGATCGAAGACCTGGCGCGCAACAGCACATTCGAGGAGGTCGCCTATCTTTTGCTCTACGGCGAATTGCCGGGCGCCGAGCAATTGGACCAATTCCGCCATCGGCTCGACGCGGCGGCGCAGGTGCCCAAGCCCATCATCGAGGCCCTCCGCCAAATGCCGCCGGCGACCTCGCCGATGGACGTGCTCCGCTCGGCCGCCAGCATGCTGGCCCACTGGGACCCGGAGGTCGAAGACAACAGCCACGAGGCGAACGTCCGCAAGGCGGAGCGGCTGTTGGCACAACTGCCGGTGGTGATGGCCGCTCGGCACCGGTTGAAGCAGGGCAAGGAGCCGGTGCCGGCCGAGGGCGGCCGGTCGCTGGCCGCGAACTGCCTGCACATGCTGTTCCGGGCCGATCCGCCGCCGGGCCACGTCAAGGCCATGGACGTCTCGCTCATTCTTTATGCCGAGCACGAGTACAACGCCTCCACGTTCACCGCCCGCGTGATCGTTTCGACGCTTTCCGATCTTCACTCGGCGGTGGCCGGCGCGATCGGCGCGCTCAAAGGCCCCCTGCACGGCGGCGCGAACGAGAAGGTGATGGACGTCCTGCGATCGATCGGCGCGAAGGAGAATGCCGAG
>CAZHIV010000122.1:0-13794 GCA_964532675.1 uncultured Planctomycetaceae bacterium | reverse complement strand
GACGCCGCAGGCCAGGCGGATCATGTTGTCGGTGATGCCGTAGGCGCGGCGGTCTTCGGGCGTGCACTGGTAGTAGCTCATCACCAGCGGCTGCTCGATGAGCGATTCGACGCCGCCCAGGCTGGGGGCGATGCGCGGGATTCGCACGGCGTCGACGATGTCGGCCGTGGCCCGCCAGTCGGCGTCCTTGACGAGGAACGTCACCAACCCGCCGAAGCCGCGCATCTGCCGCCGCGCAATGTCGTGATCGGCGTGCGACGCCAGGCCAGGGTAATACACGCGCTCGACGCGCGGGTGGCGCTCGAGAAATTCCGCCACGCGCTGGCCGTTTTCGTTGTGCCGCTGCATCCGCAGCTCGAACGTTTTGAGACCGCGGCACAGCAGGTAGCAGTTTTGCGGGCTGTTCACCGCGCCCATGATGCCGCGCAAATTGCGCACGGGCTCGAGCTTCTGGGCCGTGCCGATGACGACGCCGGCCAAGAGGTCGTTGTGCCCGGCCAGGTATTTGGTGACCGAGTGCAGCACGTAGTCGACGCCGTATTCGATCGGCCGCAGGTTGTAGGGCGTGGCCAGCGTGGCGTCGATAAGTGTCTCGACGCCACGATCGACGCCGATCTGGGCGAAGCGATCAAGATCGACGACGCTGAGGTGCGGGTTGGTCGGCGACTCGCTCACCAGCAGCCGCGTTTTGGGCGTGATGGCGGCTTCCATGGCGTCGTAATCGCAGGCCGGGACCTGCACCGTCTTCACGCCGAACCGCGAGAGGTGCTTGGCGCAAAACTCCCGGCTGCGGTGATAACACTCGTCGAAGAAGATCACCTCGTCGCCGGCGCCGAGCTTGGCCATCAAGAGGCCGACGATGGCCGCCATGCCGCTGGAGTAGAGCACGGCCGCCTCGCCGCCTTCCAGCGCCGCCAGCTTCCGCTCTGCGACGCGCTCGCCGGGGTTGCCGTAGCGACCGTATTCCTCGCGCGGCTGCTCTTGCTCGATATAGTCGATTACCGACTGCGTATCGGCGAACGTGAACGTCGAGGCGCAAAAGATCGGGTCCGTGATCGCGTCGCCCGGCTTCTGGCGGACTTCGCCGCCGTGAACGCTGAGCGTCGAGAATTGGGGCGCTCGCCCGTCCGGCGTCGGCTGGGGCAGCGCCTGCTCGTCGAAGGGCTTGGTCATATGGGTTGTGCTCATTCGAGTGAATCTCCACAAGGCGCCGTCGATCGCTAGCGTCTTCGCTTCGGCGCAACAAAAAACCGCAGCACCGAATGGCTCGGCGAATGCGGCTGGCTGCTTCCAATTGTGCAAAAGAACGTGCGACGGGCTACTCGAAAGGAACGTCCCCCCGTCGCGACGTTGGCTCTTTAGCAGGTTCGGCTGCAAGCGGCCACAAATCCCGAGTGCCCTCAATTCTACTACCGGCCCATCGCCCCTACAAGCGCCGGCGGAGGAAATCCTGCTGCGGAGGTCGCAAGAATTCCGATTGGGCCCGTTTTACCTGCCGTGTTGCTCGATTGGCCGTTCGGCATGTGGCCAGCGGGGGCCGGACGACGTACCATAAGGCGAGGGCTGTCCCTAGAACCGGTTCAAAACTAGTGGCACCGGCTGCCAGCCGGTGTGGAAAACTGCAAAACAGTGGCACAGGCCAGCGGCCTGTGCCACCGAGCCGCAAGCATCGGTAGTTTTGAAACTGGTCCTACTCGTTTTTCGCGATGTTCCGTTGCCGGCAGGACTTACCGTGCACTCGTATCCTCGCCATTTGACGCCTGTGGTTGCCGCCGTGCTCATCGGACTGCTAGCGCCGTTTTGCCTGCGCGCCGAGGAGACCGCTGCCCCGGCCCCTCAAACCGGTCGATCCGGTGCCAGCGGCAATGCGGCTGTCGAGAGACGGCAAATCGAGCGCTGGATTGCCGAACTGAGCCACGACGCGTTCGCCGTCCGGCAGTCCGCGGCGGAGCGGTTGCTTGCGGCCGGAATGTCGGCCCGCGGGCCGCTTCAGGCGATCGTTGAAGGGCCGGACCCGGAAGCCCGGGCGGCGGCCCGGCGGTTGGTGGCGCTCATCGACCAAAGCGACTTTCATCGCCGGCTGGACGCCTTCGCCGCCGACACGGACGGCCGACGCGGCCTGTCGCTGCCCGGCTGGGAAGAGTTCCGCGCCTCGGTCGGCGGCGATGCGAACGCCCGCGCGCTGTTCGTCGAAATCCAGCGGCACGAAGGCCCGCTGATGTCGGCCGCGTTTGGCGACAACCCGCAGCCGCCGGAACAACTGTGGGAGGATCGGATGCTGCGGCTCGTCAAATGGCCGGCAGCGGGCGTAGACCGCAGCGCGGCGCCGCCGCTGGGGAGCTGCGCGGCGTTGCTGTTCCTCGGCACAGCGGTCGAGATGACGGTTTCCGACCACGGGGCAATGCTGGTGGAGAACATGATCCAGCGGCCGCCGATTCGCGAAGCGATCGCCGCCGCCGATCGGCAAGACGCGGTCCGCCGGCTCGTGACCGGCTGGATTCTCAACTGCCCGAACGAGAACGAACACATCCTGGCCCGCCGGTTGAACCTGGCCTCGACGATCGACCTGGAGGAAGTCTTGCCGCTGGCGCTTGCCGTGGCGGGGAACGACCCGCAGTACGCCAGCGTGCGGCCGACGACCCGGGCCCAGGCGATTCTGCTGGTCGGCCAGTTTGGCACGCGCGAGAATGTACGCCACTTGGAGCCGCTGCTGGAGGACGCCACCGTGTGCATGCCGCTGCAGGCGCAGCAGTTGCCCGGCCAGCCCGTGGTGAACGTGCAGGTCCGCGACGTGGCGCTGGTCGTGATGCTCCACCTGACGGGTCAGCGGCCGGCGGATTACGGGTACGTCCACGCCCGCCTGCAGCCGCAGCGGACGTTTCAGTTGCCGACGCTGCACCGCGAGAACGACGAGCAGCGAGCCGAAGCCATAGCGAAATGGCGTTCCAGGCGGTTCACTGAGCGGCGAGGTAATGGAAAAGGCGATACCCCAAATGCCAAAGAACGGGAGAAAGTCCGAGAAGAACAGCGAGCCGATGTGGAAATCGTTGTTCCGGGCTTCGTTCCCCTGGACAAGTAGCACCCCAGTTCGACGCCTTTTCACGAATTGCTTTTCGCTTCCTGCTTCCTGCTCCCCGCTCCCTGCTCTCTATGCGTGCCGAAGTCATCGCCGTTGGAGACGAGTTGACCAGCGGCCAGAGTCTCGACACGAACACGCAGTGGCTCAGCCAGCGGCTGGGCGCGCTGGGCGTGAGCGTGGCGTTCCATACGACCGTCGGCGACGACCTGGAAACCAGTGTGGCAGCCTTCCGAACGGCAATCGACCGGGCGGACATCGTCGTCGTCACCGGCGGCCTTGGTCCCACGGCCGACGACCTGACGCGCGACGCTTTGGCGGCGGCGGCGGGCGTCGAGCTGGTGCAGGACGATGCGGCGCTGGCACACCTACGCGGCCTGTTCGCCCGCCGGCGGCGGGCGATGCCGGAGCTGAACGTGCGACAGGCCCAGTTTCCGCGCGGCAGCCGGGTGGTGCCCAACGAGCACGGCACGGCGCCGGGCATCGCGCTGGAGGTGCGGCGGCCGTGTTGCCCGCCGTGCCGCCTGTTCGCTCTGCCGGGCGTGCCGGCGGAGATGTTCGCCATGTGGCGGGAAACCGTCGCGCCCGCCATCGCGGCCGCGGTGCCGTCGCGAAACGTCATTTGCCATCGGCGTTTGAAAGTTTTCGGCGCGGGCGAGAGCGACGTCGAGGCGATGCTGCCCGACATGATCCGCCGCCGCCGCGAGCCGCTGGTGGGAATCACGGTCAGCGGCGCCACGATCACGCTCCGCATCACGGCCAGCGGGCCGAACCGGGCGGCCTGCCGCCGGTCCATGGAGCCGACCGTCGCGCAGATTCGCGAGATCCTCGGCGTGATGGTCTTTGGCGAGGAAGACGACGAGCTGCAAGATGCCGTCGTGAGACTGCTCGACGGGCGGCGCCGGTCCGTGGCCGTCGCCGAGGGGGCGACCGACGGGCTGGTATCGCAATGGCTGGCTACCGCGGCCGGCGGGAGCGGCTGTTTCCTCGGCGGCGTGGTCGCGCGCGACCCGGCCACGTTGCTGAGACTGTTGAACGTCGAGCCGCCGCCTGCCGACTCGCTTGCGACTTCGCAAACGGCCGACGCGATGGCCCGTGCCGTGCGAGAACGCCTCGGCGCCGATTACGGACTCGGCATCGCGGCGCTGCCCGACGGCAACGCGCCGGGCGGCGAACTGATGGGTACGTTGCACGTGGCGCTCGCAACAAGCGAGAATGCACGAGCAAAGGACTTCCCGCTCGCCGGACACCCGTCGATCACCATAAGCCGCGCCGCAAAACAGGCTCTCAACCTGCTGCGCCTGGCGATGGTACATGGCGGGAGTTGATAGCCACGAAAAGACACGAAAAGGCACGAAGAGTTAATTTCCCGGAACGCACCGCCTAAAATGCATACCGACTGACCTTTTGTGTCTTTCGTGTTTTTCGTGGTCATTCACAGCTGGATCGTTTCGTGAAACGCATTCGATTAGGCGCCGCGGCGCTCAATCAGACGCCGATGGATTGGGACGGGAACTGCCGGAATATCCGGGCGGCGCTGGCGGCTGCGCGCGAAGCGCGTGTGGGCATTCTCTGCCTGCCGGAGCTGTGCATCAGTGGCTACGGGTGCGAGGACATGTTCTTTTCGGCCGGCGTGCAGCAGCGGTCGCTCGAGATGCTCGAAGAGCTCGTGCCGGAAACGAAAGGGCTGGTAGCGTGCCTCGGTTTGCCGGTGTTTTTTGAGGGCGCGGCGTACAACGGGGCGGCGGTGGCGTGCGACGGCGCGCTGCTGGGCATCGTGGCCAAGCAACATCTGGCGGGCGACGGCATTCACTACGAGCCGCGGTGGTTTCGCCGCTGGCCCGCGAGCGAAGTGGGCACGCTCGCGGTGGGCGGCAAGGACGTTCCCATCGGCGACGTGCTCTTCGAGTGCGGCGGCGTGCGGATCGGCCTGGAAATCTGCCGCGACGCCTGGGTCGCCGACCGCACCGGGTGCAGCCTGGCCCAGCGCGGCGCGGACGTGCTGCTCAATCCCAGCGCCAGCCACTTCGCGTTCGCCAAGCAGCAGATTCGCGAGCGGTTCGTGCTGGAAGGATCGCGGGCGTTCTGCGTCAGCTACGCATATTGCAACTTGCTGGGCAACGAATCGGGCCGAGCCATCTACGACGGCGGCACGCTCATCGCAACCGGCGGCAAGATGCTGGCCCGCGGGCCGCGGTTCTCGTTCGCCGATTGGCTCTTAACGACCGCGGTCGTGGACGTTGAAGGCACGCGGCGGGCAAAGGCCGAAAGCTTTCCGGAGACGGCTACGCGGCCGGACGCCGACGCCGGCGGGCTCGTGGCGAGCGAATTCCAGTATCCGGACGTTGCGAAACCGACGGGCACTGTGACGGTGCGAAGCGCCGTGCCGAATTCGGAGCCGGTGGTGCCCGGCCATCCGGCATGGGAGACCGGCCCCCACGTGAAGGAAGAAGAGTTCGCCCGCGCGGTAGCGCTCGCGCTGTTCGATTACCTGCGGAAGAGCCGCACGCAAGGGTTCGTCGTCTCGCTCAGCGGCGGCGCCGATTCGTCGGCGGTCGCCGTGCTCGTTCACTTGATGGTCCAACACGGCGGTCGCGAATTGGGCCTGAGCGGAATGGCGGACAAGCTGGTCGATGTACGGCATCTGGCCGATTTTATCGCCCGCACGGAGAAACCCAGCCGCGACCTTGTCCGGCAGTTGCTGACCTGCGTGTACCAATCGACGCGCAACAGCAGCCGCGAGACGCTTGCCGCCGCGCAGGCGGCTGCCGAGGCGGTCGGTGCGGAGTTTCTGGTGTGGAACGTCGATGCGCTGGTCGAGACGTACGTCGAAACGGTGTCCACGGCGGTCGGACGCGAGCTCCAATGGGAGGAGGACGACCTCGCGCTGCAGAACATTCAGGCGCGGGCCCGCGGGCCCGGTGCCTGGCTGCTGGCCAATCTGCGGCACGCTCTTCTGCTCACCACGAGCAACCGCAGCGAGGCGGCGGTCGGGTACGCCACGATGGACGGCGACACCTGCGGCGGGCTCGCGCCGATCGCCGGCATCGACAAGGCGTTCCTGCTGGATTGGCTCAAGTGGATGGAAACGACCGGCCCGGCAGGGGTCGGGCCGCTGCCCGAGCTGTCGATCGTCAACAACCTGCGGCCGACCGCCGAATTGCGACCGCCGGCGGCCAGCCAGACCGACGAGGCCGATCTCATGCCCTACCGCGTGTTGGACGCCATCGAGCGCGCCGGCATCCGCGACAAGCTGCTGCCGGTGGAAGTCTTCGAGGCCGTGCGGCCGCTGTTCCCGCAGTACGACCCGCAGCAGCTCGGCGCCTGGGTCGAGCGGTTCTTTCGGCTGTGGTGCCGCAATCAGTGGAAGCGCGAGAGGTATGCGCCGTCGTTCCATCTCGATGACGAGAATCTCGACCCGAAGACTTGGTGCCGGTTCCCGATCCTCAACAGCGGCTTTGATCGGGAGCTGGCGGAGTTGCGCGAGCACGTAGCAAAGATGGAGCGCTAAGCCGCAAGCGGCAAGGGGCGGGGCGCGCTTACTCGAAGACTTCACCCAGCGTGCAGCTCAGGCGGCGCCAGCGGCAGTGGACGTCTCGCTTGCTGCCGTATTGAAACTTCTTGACGTTCGCGTCTTCGCGAGTGTATTGAAAGGCGGCAACCTCCTGGTCGCGGCCGACCGCCGCGGCGTACACCGCGTTCACGTGCCGAATGTGGTCGTCGGCGTAAACGATGGCGTCGATATCCACCGTAGCCCGGTGCAGGATGGTGAGCAGCATCGCCCCCTTGTTCTGGCCGGCGGTCATCATGATGCCGTTCGAGTAGCTGATGGGGCGAGGCTCCGACAGGCGGAAGGCGGTCACCTCCTTCTGGGTGAGCCCGTCGTTCGCCGGTGCCCGCAGGTTGTACGGCCGATAGCGGCCGTGCGGCAGGTCGCGAACCGGCAGCGCCGAGGCGGCGAAATCGTAGCCGTTGCGTACCAATTCGCGCTCGGTGGCGACGCGGAACTCATCGCCCCGCGAGGTGAGCACCAGCGTGGGGACGCCGCTCTTTTGCAATTGCCGAACGAGAGCCGGAAGATTTTTTTGCGGCGGGTGCATCCGCCCCAGATTGTAAAGTACGCCCTGGGCTTCGAGCAAACCCTGGAACGAATCGGCGACCAGCAACTTCGACCGCGGCTCATGATTCAGGAGGTAGCTCTGCCACTCGAACCACTGGTCGCTGCCCAGCGCGTGGTTCATCGCCAGCAGCGTATTGTCGATGTCGAGCACGAGTAGCACGCGCTCGGGGCCGACTTTATCGGCATACTCCGTCACCGCGGCGGCGACATCGGCGAAGTCGTCGGTCTCGGTGACGTGGCTGGCCCGCGCGACGGCCGGCCAGAGGCTCGCGGCCACGAGCGCGGCGGCACACCAGTGGACCGCGGCGCGCGGGGCGCACTTCAAGTGGGCTTTGCTCATCGGAGGCCGGTTCAGGTAGGTGCCGTCGGTAGGTGTTGTCGCGGGGAATGTATCACTCTAGGATAATTGGCCCAGAGCGATAGTTCCACCGGTGGGAGTATTTCTGCAGCGACAAGTTCCAATTGTTGAGCATAAACTGCCGGGCCGCTACGCCGGCCGGACTCCGGCGGCCGTGGACTGCCGGCTATTTTTCCGATGGGCGATCCGTTTCTTGAGATGGCGATTGAGGAAGCCCGGCAGGGATTGGCCGAGGGCGGCATTCCGATCGGCTCGGTGTTGGTGATCGACGGCAAGGTGGTCGGCCGCGGGCACAACCGCCGCGTGCAGCAGGGCAGTGCGATCCTGCACGCCGAGATGGATTGCCTGGAAAACGCCGGCCGGCTGCGGCCGGCCGACTACCGCCGGGCCGTGCTCTATTCCACGCTATCGCCCTGCGACATGTGCAGCGGCACCGCCCTGCTCTACTGCATCCCGCGGATCGTGGTGGGCGAGAACCGCACGTTTCAGGGACCGGAGGATTACGTGCGGTCGCGCGGCGTTACTTTAGAGGTCGTGGATGATGAAGACTGTTATAATCTGATGCTGGCGTTCATAGCGCAGCATCCCGAATTATGGAATGAGGACATCGGGGAACAGTGATTTACCGTCCACAATCGTAGGACATACGTCGATGTAGTGGGTGCATTGAGCTCAATCGATGTCTAGGGAAGCCTATATTTCGGATCCCTCTTACGTTCCAGAAGTGCCGCAGTTCTCGTTGCGGACATTACTGATATGTTTCCTTGTCGCGTCGATCTTCTTAGCGCTATTTGCCTACATTAGAAACCAGTATCTTAAACACGAAGCGGATGTAGCGCAGCGCAAAGAGACAATCTTGCTGGCACTTGCGACTGCCGTCAACGACGTAGAGGCGATTCGAGCGAAACTTGGTCGCGCACCTACCGACACACATGAGCTCGAACAGATACTTGGGCGTCCATTCCCCGAAACGCCGGCGTATGAATTGTATTACAAGCAAACCGGCGATAATGCCTTTTATCTGTTGTATCCGATCGAGTGGATTGAGGGATTCTCAGGCGACTATCTCATTTACGACAGCAACAAACCCGCAGCGGGTTGGGCCGTTGGATACAATTGATCGGATGAGCTCGTGTGACGCCTGAGCTCTACAATCGGCAGGGCGGGCTGCCTGTACAGAAGCGTTTGTAGCGCGTGAGGCCACTGCCGCGGCTGACGCGCAGCTCCACCAAGGCGCCACATTGTGGGCAGTATTCCGGCTCATCCTCAACCAATTGGCCCGTCTCGGCTTTTCCTTGACATGCGGTGCACCGCCGCGCGCCGGGGACGGCTTCCAGCCGCTCGGGCGGAATCGGTGCCCGGCAGACTTCGCATAGCACGGCGGCCTGCCAATCGTCGTCGTCGCCCGCTTCGGTTGGAGATGCGGCGAGCGCTTTCTCCTTGCAGATTGGGCATGTCATCCGCGGGGCGGCTTCGACCAACAGAACTGCGAGCAGCTCATCCTGCGGATCGGGCTCGCGGCGCAGCAGGCCGAGGAGCCGCAGGCGGGCCGCCGCGTCGGCGGGACCGCAGACGGTTCGCCAGCCGCAACGGTGGCAATTCAGGTCGTACGAGAACACGCTGAGCCTTGCGCGCAAATTGAGCGGCCTGACGCCGACGATCCATGTGGCGCCAGACCGCATCTGATCAGACCGGGAGATATATATTTGCGTGGCCGGGGGGATGAACCCCCGGCTCGCTGGGTGGCCGGGGGGATGAACCCCCCGGCTCGCTAGACAACACGTTACGCGACCAGACGCATCGCGGCGGCGGATTCCTTCACGGCCTCCACAAACTCTTCGAAGATGCGCAGATCGAGGGCCGAGGCGGTGTCGGCTTCGGGATGGAACTGCGTACCGAGGGCGAACCAATCCGGGTTGCGGCTCTCGATCGCTTCCACGATACCGTCGGGGCAGCGGGCCGTCACCTCGAAATCTTGGGCGACCTCGTCGACGGCCATGTGGTGCATGCTGTTGACGCGGAGCTCGCCGTCGCCGTAGACGCGTTCCAGGAGCGAGCCGGGCGCGATCTCGAGCGTGTGCCGGTGGGCCGGATCGATCGGGTCGTGGTGCGGCAGCGCGGTCGGCCGGTCCTCCGGGATGTGGAGCAGCAGGTTGCCGCCCATTGTCACGTTGAGAAGCTGCATGCCGGCGCCGATGCCGAATACGGGCTGCCGCCGTTGGGCGATGATCCGCATCAGGCGGCGATCGAACAGCTCGCGTCGAGGGGCCAACGGGCGAATCGTCGGGTGGAGCATCCAGCCGTCGCGCCGCGGATCAAGGTCCGCGCCGCCGACCAGCACGACGCCGTGCACCTGGTCGAGCAATTGCTCCAGGTCGTGATCGTCGTCGAGCGGCGGAATGATGAACGGCACGCCGCCGGCCTTGCTGACGGCGTCGTAGTAACCTGCGGCCACGTACGTGAACGCGGGCTTGTCTCCGGCCGGATTAACAAAATCGGCATTCAGACCAATGACGGGTTTCGACATAGCATTGCACTCCCTTGTTTGGCGTCATCCAGACGCGTCCTGGAAGTTCTTCCACGTCCATGGGCGTTCGGCGGGTCCACCGCGCGCAGAGGGCTATGCTGGCAAATCAGCACAGCTCGTGCTGGCAAGGGGGCCGGATGCTGGTGCGTGCGCCGCGCCTAGCGCGCGGCTGCCGGAAATCCCTTTCTACCGGCCAGAAGAACTCCTTTGCTTTTGGCCGTGTCAGCGGCCTGTGGGAATGCAAGTGGCGAGTAAGTTAAGTAACCGTGAAGCGACTTTCAAGTGGCCCCCGGCATATTGCGCGCAACAGCCAATGCTAGCACAAGATCGTGTGGCGGCGCCGGCGAGCGAGCGGCAATTCTGTCGGGGCGGGGCGGTCGCGATTCGGCCAAGTTGGTTTCCAGGTAGCCAAGAATGGCTGCCCTAAGGCAATTCTACGGCGTGATTGTCCCGCGTAGCAAGTCGTAGCCGATCCAAAAGATGCCGGCGTCGATGAGCAGGTGACTCAGCCAGGGACCGTAGAGCGAGCCGCTGCGCTCGTAGAGCCATGCCCAGAAGGCGCCTCCCACGGCGACGGCGGATGCGAAGAGGCAGGCCAGCCACGGTGTTTCGTGAAAGAATTCGCCGAGCACAATCACGTGATGGGCGGTGAAGCCCAGCGCTGAAACGACGACCGCGGGCCACAGCGGGATGAGGCAACGCAACTGGCGAAATACGAACCAGCGCCAGTAATACTCTTCCAGTAGCGAATGGAATAGCGAATAGAAGCCGGCGAGCACGGCGTATTTCCACGCCGAGTCGATGCCGAATCCGCCGACCTTTTCCCGGATCAAGGTCGCAGCCCGAGCGAAGGCCTCCGCGTCGCGCAGGACTCCGTCGAACAGCAGCCAGCCGGCGCCGACGACGAGCAGCCCGAACGCCGCCCCGATCGCCAGCCCGCGGGCGGCCGGTGGTCCACTGCGGAGCGGCTCGCGCAGGACGAACCACACCCAGACCAACGGGAACGCGAACTGGATGGCCTTCACGACGAGATAGGTAGCTTGCTGCGCGCCCGTGGAGTAGCGACCGGCCAAGACGAAGTACGCCCAGGTGATGACCGTCGGAAACACGAGCGCGAACACCACGCCGGCCCACCGCAGGCGGCGATGCTGAGCGTTCGATTGGTCTTTGCCCAGGGCGTTGCTGAGGTTGGCATTCATGACGCTTCAGCATAGCGAAGCCGCGGTCCACGCACAGCGGCGCTCGTGCCGTTTACGGCGGCCGAGGTCGGCGTTATCTTCAAAGGAACCATCTTCCACCGGCGATGCGCTGCATCGCGGCTATTCCACAATCCGAAGTCCGCGTTCCCCCATGCACTACCGCCGCGTCTGCCTGGAATCGTTCGGCTACACGCTGCCGGAGGAGATCGTCGCCACCGCCCAGATCGAGCAGCGGCTGGCGCCGCTGTACGAGCGGCTGCGGCTGCCCGAGGGCCGGCTGGAGCTAATGACGGGCATCCGGGAGCGGCGTTTCTTCCCACCCGGCACCCGGCCGAGCACGATCGGCATCGAATCGGCCCGCCGGGCGATTGAAGCCAGCGGCATCGACCGGCGGCTGTTCGGCGCGCTGGTGCACGGCTCGGTCTGCCGCGATTTCCTCGAGCCGGCCTCCGCCTGCCGCGTCCACCACGGCCTGGGCCTGCCGGCCGACGCGATGATCTACGATATCTCAAACGCCTGCCTCGGCCTGCTGAACGGCATGGTGCAGGTGGCGGCGATGATCGAGCTGGGGCAGATTCGCGCGGGGCTGGTGGTGGGCACCGAGTGTGGTCGCGAGCTGGTCGATAACACGATCGAATCTCTGAACGCCGACACGAGCCTGACCCGCGAATCGGTGAAGGACTCGATTGCGTCACTGACGATCGGATCGGCCAGCGCGGCGATCGTGCTCTGCGACGAGGAGCTGAGCCGGACAAATAACCGGCTGACGACGGCGGTCGTGCAATGCGACACCAGCCGGCACGACTTGTGCCACAGCCGCGGCCTGGAAAAGATCATGCAAACCGACAGTGAGGAGCTGATGCGGCAAGGGATCGCCGCCGGCGCGGCGACGTTCGACCGCTTCCTTGCGGCCGCGGGCTGGGAACCGGCGGATATCGACCGCACTTTCTGCCACCAGGTGGGCGTAGCGCATCGCAAGCTGATGTTCGAGACTCTTCAGCTCGATCCGGCGATCGACTTCGCTACCGTGGAAACGCTCGGCAACACCGGAGCGGTCGCGCTGCCGATTACGATGGCGCTGGGCATCGAAGCGGGCCGCATCGACACCGACGATCGCGTGGCGATGCTCGGCATCGGCTCGGGCATTAATTGCCTGATGCTGGGCGTCGAATGGCAGCAGAGTGCGTTGCGTCGAACGGCGGGTGCCATGGCCACTGCTTTGAGTGGCCATGATCGCGCCGGTTGAGCGTGCCCACGCCGTGGGCATGGCACCCGCGCTAGAGGAGTTGGTTCAGCACGAGGATGAGAGCCACCACCAGGAGCACGGCCCCTCCGGCGGCAATCCACAGGCCCCAGGGAACGCCGCGCGACGGCGGCACGTAGCCGGGCGGCTGGAGCGGGTTGAATGCGGCGCGTTGGGCCACTTTCCGCTTGATTTGTTCCAGCTCCGGGTCGTGCAGCTCCTCCTCGAGAAGCGAGCGGGCCTTCGCCGAGCCGGATGCGGAGCCGGGCTTCTTCACGTCGCTGGAGGTGGCCAGGTCGCTCGTCGAGGCGGCCATCTGGTCCGATTCACCGGGTTTTTTCCCGTCGGACTTTTTCTTGGCCACCTTGCGACGGGCGGCGCCGAGCACGTCTTCTTCATCCAAGGGGGCCAGGCCGATTTCTTCCTCGACGCCGGTGCCGCTGCCGGTGGAATCCAACCGGGCCGTGTCGCGATCCGAGCCGGAAATCGTGCGGCTGCTGCCGGAGGGCGCTTTCCCGGGCGGCGGAGTCGGCGTGCTCAGGGCGAAGCGGCTGAAGACGCCGCTGCCCACACCACTGCCCTCGCCGCGCTCGGCAATGCGGCCACCGCCCAGGGTCCGGCCGCGGTCGGCCAGCCAATTTTTGAGCTGTTCCGCCACGTCGCCGGCCGATTGGTACCGTTCGTCCGGCTTCTTGGCCATCATCGTTTCGCAGATGTCGACGAGCGAAGGCGGCGCGTCGGGGCGGGACTTGAAGATCGATTCGGGCCGGGCCGTTTGATGCTTCAGGAGCCGTTCGGAGATCGACCCTTCCGGGAATGGCGGCCCGCCGGTCAGCAGGAAATAAAGCGTGCAGCCCAAACTGTAAATGTCCGAGCGGCTGTCCGCCTCGTGGCTGTTGAGTGCTTGTTCAGGCGCCAAGTAGTCGGCCGTGCCCAGCACGTTTTCCTCGTTCGCCATGGTGAGCGACGCCTGGTCGTCTTCGATCAGCTTGGCCAGACCGAGGTCGAGCAGCTTGACGGTGTTGTGCCGATCCACGAGGCAATTGGCCGGCTTGATGTCGCGGTGAACCAGGCCCATCTCGTGGGCGTGCTGCAGGCCGTTGGCGACCTGGGCGATGTAGTCGGCGGCCGTGTCGAAGTCCACCGACCCCTGCGCCATCACGATCTGGTGCAGGTCCTGGCCGTCGACGTACTCCATCACGATGTAATGGGTGTTGCCTTCGTTATCGATGTCGTACGCCCGCACGATGTTCGGGTCGTCGAGCTTGGCC
>CAZHIV010000121.1:0-14362 GCA_964532675.1 uncultured Planctomycetaceae bacterium | reverse complement strand
GCGAGGTGGCCCGCGTGGAACAATTAATCAACGAACGTCCCCGCAGACGACTCGGCTATCGAACACCCCTGGAAATCCTTGCACCACGTCTGTGTTGCAATTGATTATTGACATCACCATCTAAAATGAATTCATTTTTTGCAAATAGCCAATGCATCGACCATGACGTACTTCGCCCACTAAGCCACATCTTGCCTAACTGGGAGACGACGTGGGACACAGACACGGCAAAATACTCTGAGGAGCGGCGAAGCTATGCAGAACAGCTAAACATGCTGATTGAAGAACTCGACACAACGACGCCTCCTGCGAAATACCATGACAGTGAAGATCGACTAGCAGAATTCGTCGTAATGAATCTCAAATGGCAAATTCGAAAAGTTGGAAATCGCTGGGTCGGTGAAGACTACGATGTAATCATTCAACAGGGCGGCTTCGATGATATGGATGAGCGTGAGCTCGTACTGGCGGCGGCCGGACGCATCCGTGCCGCGATTGATCATGGACAGGTTCACTATGACGAAATGGAGGAGTCGCATAGACGCATGCTTGCTGCGATACTCAGCACAGTTCTTTACCACCGAACGCCGCCTACGAGTAAATAGAAAAGGGGAAAGGCGCACAGGTGTCAGTTGCTACACCGGTGCTGCCCGCAAGCGACCTGAACAATGCACCACGGAGCACGGCCTGACGCTGCAATCGTCGCCGTTCATGCTTGAGCGTATGAACACCGACAAAATCCTCGAGGCCGCCCACGCCACGCTTGCCGGTACGCTGCCCCTCCCCGAAATCGTCGCCAGGCTGATCGCCGCTGGCGTCGAGTATTATCACGTCGACTGCGTCGGCCACTGCAAGCAATTCTACGACGGCGCGGGCGGCCGCGTCGACGTGCTCACCCATGGAACAGGTTCGGCTCCCTCCCCTTCGACGGGGAGGGCTGGGGAGGGGTGATTTCCGCGTGTTTACTGCACGCCTTGTCGAACGCGAGCCCGGTAGTGTAAACCATCTGCATGTACCGCTCTCAAAACCAACGCGACTTCGCCCGCTCTCTGCGCAACACCGCCACGAGCGCTGAAAAGCACCTTTGGCAATTGCTCCGCGCCGGGCAGCTTCGCGGCCACAAATTCCGCCGCCAAGCGGCGATCGGACCATACATAGTCGATTTCGTTTGCTTTCCTCGCAAATTAATCATCGAGCTCGACGGCCCGCAGCACCTCGAATCGGGCGCCGTCCAGCATGACGCCGATCGCGACGCATGGCTTACGACGCGCGGCTACCGCATCCTTCGGTTCCGTAATCAAGAGCTTGATGACAACATACTTGCGGTCGTCGAAACCATTACGCGAGCACTGGCAGAATCACCCCTCCCTAACCCTCCCCTTCAAGGGGAGGGAACCGATCCAACATAGTAATCCGGGTGCCCTCCCCCTTCCCCCGTCCCCCTTCCCCCTTCCCCCGTCCCCCTTCCCCCTTCCGCCGTCCCCACTCCGCCTTCCCCCTTCCCCCTTCCATATAGACAGACCCCTCGCTCGGCGGCATCTTATAGGTATGCGATACCTGCGCTACATCTCACGGGCCGTTTCCTTTGCGTTGGCGGCCGCCTGGTCGCTGGCGATCGCTTCGGCCTGCGCCTGCACGGTGTTCACGATCACCGACGGCGAGCGGATCCTCTTTTGCGACAACGAAGACTTTTCGAACCCGCGGACCCGCGTCTGGTTCGTCCCCGGGAGCGGGGAGACGCACGGCTGCGTCTACCTTGGATTCGACGACGGCTGGGGCCAGAACGGGCTGAACGACAAAGGTCTCGCGTACGGCTGGGTCGCCGGGTTCAAGGAGCGATGGCAACGCCAGCCGGAAATGAAAACCATCGACGGCAAGCCGTGCCACCGAATGCTCGAGTCGTGCGCGACCGTCGAGGATGCCGTCGCCTACTTCGAGCGGCACTGGGAGGAATCGTTTTCTTACGGCCGGCTGCTGGTGGCCGACCGTACCGGCAAGTCGGTGATCCTCCGCGCTAAAGACGGCAAGCTGCACGCGCCGATCGTCACCCGCTCCCAAGGCATGGGCCACCGGTTCAGAATGCGCGGCGACGAGGCCACGCCGATGCTCGCCCAGCTTTCCCAGCCGACACTCGCCGACGCGGCACGCCTGCTCGAATTTACTCGCCAGGAGGGCGTCCATGCCACCAAGTACTCCGTGGTTTTCGATTTGAAAACGCGTGACATCTGGCTCTACCGATTCCCGGATCAACCCGAGCCGATCCACTTCAATCTGCGGCGCGAGCTCGACAAGGGCCCCCACTATTTTGATATTCCGGAGCTGGCCGAACAGCGGAATCAAGAACTCCGCCCGCTGACCGACGGAATGAAGTCGCATTAGCGAAGTCGTATCAATGCGTTCTGCCGCATGGGTTAGAGCGAGTCGCTCTGACATGTGGCGGAAAGTCCCACAGTTTTCGCGATGAATTCGACGAAACAACGGCTACGCATTTAGTGAAACTGCTCTAGGCGGCCGAGTCATCGCTACCGAGTCAGAAGTGGCACCCCGCGCGCAGCATTTCTGGCCCTCGACTCTACGCCCTCTGCCCCACCAACCGGCCAAAAATCGTTGCTGAAATCGCCTCGCCGATGTGGTAAGACAAGAGCCGAACCGCGCTCTTTGGCAATTTAGCTTTCAGCCGTCAGCTCTCAGCCGTCAGCCAGAGCAAATGACTGCGCTACCCGTGCGCGCGGGCGGTGAACGATCAAGGCGGCAACCGGCGCGCAGGCCGATCTCTCGACCTCCCCTGCCCTTGCGAGGCGTACCTTATGGGCCGAATCGCAATAGTCCGAGCGTTTTGCGACTCCCGGCCTCCAGCCTTGCCCCGCGTTTACCAGGACCGGCCAGCGGGCGACCGTTGCAGAACGCAGGACTTTTGCAATAAAAAATCGTGTTTGCAAACGGTCGCGAAACCCCGGACGCCGCGCTGCACTCCGCCGCGATGCCGTCGGCGCTCGGCTCTCAGCCCTTTGCTCTCCGCTTGCCAGGCCCCCCGCGTCAGAGTTCCCAGCCGCGGCGATACTCTTTGCCCACCCGGGCCGTCGCGTCGGCGTGGTGGGTGAACCGGCCGGCGCGGGAGTCCCACTGCAGTTGCTCGTGCGGGAAGCGGAGCGCGATCACGCCCAACAGGACCGCCTCGGTCAGCGGGCCGGCGTAGGCGAAATGCGACGTCGTCCGGCCGTCGCCGAGGCAGGCGTCGACCCAGCTCGTGAAATGATCGACGTCCTCGAGCATCGGCATCGCGAAGTCGCGGAACTTCTCTTCCGGAAACAGTTTGGGCTCGGCCCAGTGCGGGATGACCATCGTCCCGTCCTCGCCGAGGAGCACCGACCCGGCATGCGGCAATTCGTACGAGTCGGGCAGGCCCAGGGCGGCGCGATCCGGCTTGTGGCCTTGGCCGTCGTACCAGGTGAGCGGCAGCGACTCGCCGCTGGTGCGGGCCGTGCCGGGAAACTGGTACGCCACCTCGCACCGCGGCGCCCAGATTTCATCGCCCAGCGGCGGCGCGTCGGCCTCGACCGTTCGCGGCGAGCCCAGCTCCAACGCCATGAAGACCGGATCGAATATATGACAGCCGAAGTCGCCCAACTGGCCGCTGCCAAAATCCTGCCACCCGCGCCAATTCTTCGGATGATACAGCGCTCGCTTGAACGGCCGGTGCGGCGCCACGCCGAGCCACAAGTTCCAGTCGAGCTCCGCGGGCACCGGGTCGGCGCCGGCCGGGGGCGGCTCGGCAGGCAGCCATTCCATGTCGCCGCTTTGCCACGAATGCACCTGGCGCACCTTGCCGATCGCGCCGTCGTGCACGAGCTTCACGGCCGTGCGATACGCCCGATGCGATTGGATTTGATTCCCCATCTGGGTAACGACGCTGTGCCGCTCGGCGGCGTCGCGCATTTGCCGCGCTTCGCCGACCGTGTGGGTCAGCGGCTTCTGGCAGAAAACGTGCTTCCCCAGCTCCATGGCCGGCAGCGCGATGGGGGCGTGCATGTGATCGGGCGTCGCGACGATCACCGCGTCGAACAGCTCCGGCTTGTCCAAGAGGCGGCGGAAATCGGAGAATTGGGCCGCCTTCGGATACCTCTCCACGGCCCAGCCGAAATGCGCCTGCGACTGGTCGACGTCGCACAGCGCCGCGACTTCCACCCGCGGGCTGGCGGCCACGGCGAGCAAGTCCGCCTGGCCCCGGTTGCCCGTCCCAATCGCGGCCACGCGCAGCTTGCCGTTGAGATCCAACGCCCGCGCGTAAGGCGCAACAGCCAAATGGGCCGCGCCGACGGCCGCGGCACGCAGAAAATCGCGGCGATCTATGTGCCAGGACATAACAAACCTCCGCGTCCCAATCTAATCACACGTGCCTACGATTGGCAACCCGACGACAACTCCCGCACGGCGGTTGTAGCGATTACAATAAAGCACCCGTAGCGTGATCGCTCGACGACTTGGCACCCCCAGATGAGATCCATGCGAAATTCCCGACCCACCTGCCGTCTGCGGCTCGGCGCCGCCGCCTTTCTGTCCTTCCACTTCCTGCTGACCCCCGCCGCGGCCCAGAAAAACAACGAGCCGCCGGAGGGCTTTGTCGCCCTCTTCAACGGCCGTGACATCGAAAACTGGACCGGCGGCCTCACGCGCGACCCGCGCGAGATCGCGGCCCTGCCCGACGACGAGCGCGCCGCCTGGGACGCCAAAATGCAGCAGGGCATTCGCGAGCACTGGCGCGTCGAGGACGGCACGCTGGTGAGCGACGGCAAGGACCCGTTCCTCGCCACGATCGAGGACTACGGCGACGTCGAGCTGTGGGTCGACTGGAAAATCGGTCCCCTCGGCGACAGCGGCATCTACCTCCGCGGCACGCCGCAGGTGCAAATTTGGGACCCGAACAATCCCAACGCGCAGCCGCACGGCGCCGACAAAGGTTCCGGCGGACTGTGGAACAACAAGCAAAACGAGCGGTTTCCCACGGAAGTGGCCGACCGGCCCGTCGGCGAGTGGAATCGAATGTTCGTCCGCATGGTGGGGCCGTACGTGTCGGTAACCCTCAACGGCAAGCAGGTCGTCGAGAACGTGGTGATGGAAAACTACTACGACCGTGAACTGCCAGTGTACAAGCGCGGCCCCATCTATTTGCAGACGCACGGCGGGGAGACGCGCTTCCGCAACGTTTTCCTGCGCGAGATTCCCGCCGAGGAGGCGAACCGCATGCTGGCGGATATCGCCGGTGAGGAGGAAGATTTCAAACCGCTCTTCAACGGGACAGATTTGTCGGGCTGGACCGACGGCGTCGATCAATATGAGGTGGTCGACGGAGCAATCCGCTGCAAGCGAGGTGGTCACGGCAACTTATTGACTGAGGAAACATTTGAGGACTTCGTGGTGCGGCTCGAATTCAAGCTGCCGCCCGGCGGCAACAACGGCCTGGCCATCCGGTCGCCGCTCGGCAACGACGAGCTGGCCTATCTCGGGATGGAGCTGCAGGTACTCGATAACTCGGCGCCGCAATACGCCGATCTCGCCGATTACCAGTTGCACGGCAGCCTCTACGGCTTGGCCCCGGCATTGCGCGGCTACCTGCGGCCGGTCGGCGAGTGGAACTACCAGGAGGTTACGGTGGACGGAGACCAGGTGAAGGTCCGGCTCAACGGCTTCGAAATACTTGATGTGAATCTCGACGAAGTACGCCAGAATCCGGTCGATGGCAAGGAGCACCCGGGCGCTTTCCGTCACAATGGCCACTTTGGGTTCTGCGGCCACAATGATCCAGTCGCGTTCCGCAACATCCGCATCAAGCGGCTGCGGGCAACGGAAGAATCAAGGTAGCCGCCGCGCTCGCAGAATCAGTGCCGCCGCCAGCGCCGCCAGCCACAGCAACCAACCGGCCGGTTCCGGAACCACAGGCGTCGCAGCATAGGCGCTGCCTGCGCTGCTGCCCGCATCCGCGTAGCCGAAGTTTTCCCGCCATGCGTCGAAGTCGGCGCTGTCGATGACCCAGGTACTCGCGCCGGATTTATTTCCGTTTGCCCGCAGGTCGGTGGTGGAACCGACCGTTTGGCGCCAGACGACGTAGTCGGCCGCGTCGACCTTCCAATCGCCGTTGTAATCGCCCGTCGGCGGCACCTTCGCCAGCGGCAGATCCTCCAAGAACTCGCCGATGTAATTCAGATGCTCCAAATGGGCCGGCCCGTCGGAACCCGTGGCGCCCCAAAGCTCGAAGTTGCCCGTCTTGGCATGCCGATAAAAGTTCAGCGTCCCCAGCCCGTTCGTGTTGATGGCGCTCGCCGAGATTCCCAAATGCTGCATCAACTCGTTGCCGGTCTCCATCGTACTTTCGTACGTGTACGTCGGCACTTGCGAATGGCTGAAGAGGAAGGTCTTCGCGCCGTTCTCGGCCAAGGTGGCAAACGTTTTGTAGTCGACCATCTGCGAGTCGAGCGGCGTGCCGTCGCCGGCCGTGGTCGCGTACAGCGAATCGGCCGCGAGCAGCGCGTCGATCTCGTTGCGGTACGTCGCGCTCTTAAGAATCTCGCGCACGGCGCCGTACCCTGCGCTGAACGACGAGACGCCCAGTTTGTCCCACTGCAGCGTATCCGGGATGTCAGATTCTTGCCGTACCTTAATGAGCGCTTCGTCGAGCAACGACTGGAACAGCACGGCATTCGAGAAGGGCGTCGAGTACGCGCTTGAAAGGCCGCTGTAATTCACGGTGACGATGATTGCGTTCAGGTCCGCGTACTTCGCATTGTTCCACATCACCTGCGGGTTGCCGTGGAAGTGCACCAAGAGGTCGGCGACGTTACCGCTGCGCGCGTGGTACGTGCTGGGAATGAAGATCTTCCACGCCGAGTTGGTCATATTGATCTGCCGGCCCGTCGCGGTCGGAAGCTGCGCAAGGGCCGGCGCCGCGACAGGCAGGCAGACAAGTACGGCGGTCGACAGCCAGGCCATTCGCATCGCCGTTCCCCTTCTCCGATCCTGCCCACCGGCCATTGTACATCGCGAACACGGATTATAGCAGGTTTTCCACTAAAATCACGGCGCGTTTTTGGCCAGTGGGCTACGCGTTAAACGTTAGGCGGATTGGGGATCCACCGACCAGCCCGAAGCGCGAGTGGATGCTTTCCCTTGCTGGCGCTGCGGGCTACGGTGAGCGGGCTAGGGCGAGGACGACGGCTGCTCCGAAGCGAGGTACCGCCAGTTTTTGATGTAGGCGATGAGGTCGGCCATATCCTGCGGCGGGATGGATTTCTCCAGGCCGTCCGGCATGAACGATACGCCGTCGGAGCGCAGCTCCTCGATCTGGTCGCGGCGGAGGGTCACGGACTTCCCTTCGGCCTGTCTCAGCGTCAGCGAAGTCGACGTCTCCGCGGCCAGTACGCCCGTATGCACGAGGCCATCGATCGTCAGGACGGTGTAGCTGAAATAATTCGAATCGATGGCCCGGTTTGGCTGAATGATGTCGGTGAGCAGTTGCTCTGCCGACTTCTCGCGGGAGTCCGAAATATCGGGCGCGAAGGCGACGCCTTTGCCATTGATGCGGTGGCAGGCGGCGCAATGCTTCGTGAAGACTGCCTGGCCGTGTGCGGCGTCCGGCGTCATCTCGAGCACGGGGCGATAGTCGGCCAACGCTTGCTCGCGGTCGGCGGGCAGCAAGTTTGCAAAGAGCTCTTCCGCACGACTCCGGATATCGGTCTCGCTGTGATTGAGCAGCAGTTTCATGCGATTGGCGTCGAGCTCAGTTGGGCTAATGCGGGCGGCGGCGAGCTCCTCGAGAAGTTGCCGCGAGCGGTCGGCGCTGGCCAAAACGGCGTCGAGGATTGCCCGCCGGATGGCCGGCGTTTGCCGCGAAAAGTCGCCCAGCAACCTCCGCCAAAGATCGAGGTTTTGAGACTTGCCGAGGGCCGCGACCGCACGCATGCGAACCGATTGAACCGGCTCCTCGAGAGCGATCGCGAGCAGCGCGTCGGAGCCGTCCGTCGAAAACGCGAGAAAATCAATCGCCTCGCATCGCGCATCCGGCGGCAACTTCTCGTTCGCAGCGTCATCGCAGGCCTGCGCAACCATCCGGTCCAGCTCGCGGCGCTGGTTTGCGGCGAGTTGCGATCGCAGGTCCTCGAGCGACCGGCCGTCCCGCGCCGCTTCGCCGAAGAACGCCGTCAAGCCCGCGCGGCCAAAGGCCGGGCTGTCGAGGAGCTCGTTCATCGCGATCGCCCGCTCCCCGTTGTCGTTAGACGCAGCCGCCAGCCGGGCCAGATCGGCAATGAACCGCGTCGAGTCGCCGATGTTCGCTTTCAACGCGGCCGGCTGTTCGAGCATGGCCGCCAAGGTCGTCCCGCCGCGCGTCCCGGCGGCGACGAGCATCGCGTCGAGCTCCCAGCGATCTGTCGGAAACTTCGGCGGCGGCGGAAGCGGCGTCGCAGCGAACATAGCGGCAACACGGACGCGCGCGTCGTCGTGCCCGACGAACGTCGACACGCGGCCCCGCAGCTCGGACGACTCCGCAAGCCGCGGCTCGGCGGCTGAAATGGCCTGTTCCAGTACGCGCGGGTTCGACTCCGCCAGCAACTGTTCGACGGTTTCATTAGGCAGCTTGTCGAGCCCCTTCAACAGCCAAATCGCATGAATCCTAGCGAGGTGCGAAGGATGATTACGTGCCATTTGTTCAAGTCGCGGAACGACTCCTTTATCTTGCCGCTCCAACAACAGCCGGGCGGCGGTTTCTCGCCACCAGGCATTCGGATGCGCAAGCAGCTCGACGAGCGATTCGCTCGGCGTCGCGGAAAGCTGCGGCGTCGGCGGCCGGATGAAGTCCGCCGGCACGACACGATAAATGCGGCCGCGGTCGTTCCCGGCCGTGAGATCGATCCGTCGGCGAAGCTCCGTTGGGATCCACTCCGGATGCTCGATGACGGCCCGGTACATGTCGACGATATAAAGCGCACCGTCGGGGCCGACTTCGAGATTCACCGGGCAGCACCACTCGTCGCGGGAGGCAAAGAACTCGCGGCCCGGCCCGTCGCTTTCCCCGGCTTCGCCCTGGGGCCGATGATGCACGGCCGACGCGGCGAACGAGACGCCCTGCGGCTCCATGCGCTCGCGATGCACCAGGTGGCCCGTCGGTTCGCAAACGAACACGTTGCCATAGCAGTCGCGGGGCAAGGCGTCTCCCCGGTAGATCTTCACGCCGCAGGCGGCGGTGAACTGCCCCGCGTGCAGGTGCGACGTGGTCCACGAACGGGCAATCGGAAAAAGCCGCGACGCCCCGCCGGCATCGGCGACGTCGGTCGTCACCGACGGTGCGGCGTAGAGCGGATTCTTCTTGAGGTGGTGATCCCTCAGCACGACATGTATTACCGGGTTGCGGTTCGTGCACACGAAACGGTTGCCGTAGTCGTCGAACGTCGCGCCGAACTGTCCGGGACCCGACACCGCGGCGAAACTCCCCGTGATCGGATCGAATCGAAAATCCATCCCGCTGATCGACAACGGATCGCTATCGGCGTCGCGAGCGTCGCGAACTTCGCCGCCGCGCAGCCCGTTGGATACGTAGATGTGGTTGTCGAGGGCGAGCTGAGGATGGTTGACCAGCGTTTGCGTGTTGGAATCGTCGAAGCCGGTAAACCAGGGCTCCACGAGGTCGGCCCGCCCGTCGCCATTCGTATCTTTCATGTAAACGACCTGACCGGCCATCGTCACGAAGGCGCCGCCGTTCCACGGTTGAACGCCGGTGGCGTGGCGCACATCGTCGGCGAAAACTGTGGCGGTCTCGAAGTGGCCGTCGTTATCCGTGTCGCGGAGAACCGAAATCCGCGACCCCGACTGAATGCCGTCCGCCGATGCGGCCGGGTAATCGCGCATTTGAACCACCCAAAGCCGGCCGTCCTCGTCGAAGCGAATGGCGACGGGATCGATTACGTCCGGCTCGTGGGCGACGAGCTCGACTTTAAGACCGGCCGGCACGACCAGATGCTCGAGCGACTCCCGCGGCGACACGGGGCTGCGAACCTGCGATGTATCTTGAGCTGCGCACGGCGCCAACCCGACTAGCCACAGTGCGGTCGCGATCCGTGCCCAAGCCAAGGTGTCGAGCGGCGAGCGAATCATTCCAGCTCCCTGAGCAAGTCGATGGCCGCTTCGACCAGCCGCTCGCCGCTGCCGGGCTCGATGCGGGAGTTGACCGTTTCGTAGCTGCCCTCGACAAACGCCTTGCGCGTGGGGATATAACCGAGCGAGTCGTTCGTGAGCTCGACGACCAGCGTCGTTCTGAACGGCGACGCCGCTTTGATGGCCAGGCCCAGCTCGACGAAAATCTCGGCCGGCAGCGTCACGATGGCCGTCTCGGAATCGAGCCGAAACACCTGCACTTCGAGCGGCACCGTCGGGCCGGTCCAGCGCTGGAGATCGACGATTTTCACCGCCTCGACCTGCTCGAGAAACGACAACTCGCGGGTGCCGACGAGGTCGAGGTTTCGGCGGGCAGTCGCCATTTGGCCGTCGGAGTAGGTCTGCAGGGGAACGTCGACTTTCTCGCTGCGAACCGCCAACGCGGGTTCGGAGCTTGAAAGAACCTCGGGCTGCTCGATCGCGTGCCGCACCGTCTGGCTCAGCAGCGAGCCGATTTTTTCGGTGCTCCGCCTGCCGCTTTTGGTTACATCGATATGATTGATGTCGCCGCACGTACCGGCGGCGAACAGCAGATCGAAGTCGGTGCCCAACGACTCCCGCAGCCGATCCTCGACGACTTGGGGGTAATCGGCTGAGTACTCGGTCCCGCCGCGGGTATCGAGATGCAAGGCGAAGGCGACGATTGCCGCTGCCGGCTTGGCATCGGCCTGCGGTGAGCTTAACAGGACGATGCCAACCTGCGGATCTACGGGCCCGGCCGGACGGACGATGTTCGCATTCTGCTGGCCCGGGTTGAAACGGACCGAGCCATCGCTCATGTGAAAGCGGCGGTTGAACGACAGGCGGTCCTCACGCGCATAGCCGGATCTCAATTCGACCGGCTGCACGGCCGATTGGGCCTCGGCAATCGCGGCAACGATTTTTTCGACCAGCTCGGCGCGGTAGGCCGACGAGTCGTGGGGGTCCGAGCCCGCGCGCTCTGCGGCGCGTTCGTGGAGGTAGTCGTGCAGGGCGCCGTAATACAGCGGCCCCGTGTGGGAATGCGTGGCCGCGATCGCGATGTGATCGGCCGGTATGCCGGTCGCCTCGCCGGCTTCTCGACGCGCGGCCGACGACACTTCGCTCGGGACACCAACCAGGTCGCAAAAGACGAGGGCCGCGGAGGCGTCGCCTTGTTGAAACACCACCGCCTTGGCGTGCAGCGGATCGTGCGTCCCGGTGCTGAGCCGTTCGTTGAAATAGCCGCTCATCCGAAAGGGCACCGGCGGCGTGATGTCCACGACGGCGACGCCGGCTTGCAGAGGCTCGGCGGCCGGCGCTACGGTTGGGGCGATGAAAAGCATTGCAAATTGCAAAATGCATAGTGCAAATTGCAAATTGACGACGCCGCTACAGTTTGCGGGCTGCACGTTGAAAACGGCGCCTTGCGTACCGAAGTTCATCGAATTAGAAGTGGTCACCTCGGCAGCAAACCACTGTCGACGTCTCATGCGAATCTACTCCTGCCTTGCTGGCGCGGGTTCAGGTCCCTTTCCGAGGGGCCACAATTCCCAGCGGCGGAAGTAGATCTCCGCCAGCTCGGATTGCAGCTGCAGCCGCCCGGAGCGGGGCGTGGCGTCGAATGCCTCGTTCACCTTCGTGCCGTTGACGAAAACCTCGATGTGCCCGCCGTCGCACAGCACGTCGAGCCGCGTCCACTCGCCCGGCGGGCTATCCTGGTCGCGCGGGCCGCGGAAGTTTTTCACATCCTTCCAGTCTGGATCGCGGCCATACCAATTAACGCGCCTCAGGTTGCCGTGGCGGAACGTTTCCGGCGTGCCGTCGGCGTCCCAGATCACCTCGCCGTCGCGGTCTCGCCCGACGCGGCACGTGTACGCAATGGGGACCGGCCGGCCGGAGTCGTCGTTGCCGGGTACGGGAACGATGTCGCCGACGCCGCCTTCGATGATCTGGACTTCGATGGCGGGCATCCACGCGCCATTATAACCGCCGTCGACGCCGTTGCTGTGAATCAAAAGGCCCGAATCGCGGGCGGCATCCGCCCGGCTATGCCACGTGCGGTCGCCCCATTTGAACTCGAGCACCAGGTGATAATCGCGATAGGGCCTGTTGGTAACGAGCCCGCCCAGCCCGTCGCCGGGGAAGTGGAGCATTCCGTCGTCGACGCGAAACACTCGCCGCGGATCGTCGCGCTGCGAGTCCTTCAGCCAGGTGTAGCAATCGCCGAGCGTGCGGCCATCGAAAAGGCGGATGACTTCCGTCGGCGAAACGGCGTCGCTTAGCGGCTCTTCGGCCAGCAAATCAAGATGTGAATGTAGCGCAATGAAAATAGCGATCGCCGCAAGTTGCCGAACGATGGTCGGATTGCTTGGCATATGGTTGACGCAGAGCAAATCAGGCGGCGTTGGCTGGCGTAAGTCCGACCTTGCGGTCGGCGCTAAAACTCTCTCATTCGACCGTCCCGCCTAGTGCATTTGGGCTTCCACCGTTCCGATGCCGCCGCGGTAGTAGTTGAATTTCACGCACGGATGGTCGGCCAGCAGCGACATGGGGACGCTGCTGTCGGGAACGCGCTGGCCGATCATCAGCGCCGTGAGCCGGATGCCGAACGGGTTGTCGTGGTGGCCGGGATGCCAGATCGAGACGCACTCGGCCTTCCAGGTTTCGACCGGCCCCACCGTGGCGGCGCGGATGGGAACCTGCGGCACGTAGCCGCCGCCCGAGGTGCGGGCGTTCTGAATGACCGTCATCGGGTGCAGGTCGGTGATTCTCGTTTTGAGCCGGCGGTATTCGGCCGGCGGCGGCGGCTCGTGCTGCCACTGGCCCTCGCGCTTCGGCGGATCGTTGAAAGCCCAGTGCTTCACTTCGCCCTGCCCGCCTTGCATCACCAGGCAACGCGCGGCATCGTAACTTTGCGAATAGGCGTCGAGGTCCGTCGGAAAATGGATGTTCGCCTCCGGCATCCGCAGCTCGGGGCGGATGCGATTGAAGCACAGCTCCATGTCGGCCTTGGCGAACGACAGCGGATGATCTGTAGCCACCGGCCGATCGTTTTCGATCCATTCGTCCATGCCCCAGAAGTGTGCGTGGTGCAGCTTCAAATCCAGCGCGTTCACAATCCGCGCCACCAGCGGCAACTGCTCGGTAGGGCCGATCGGTCCGCAAATGCCCGCCGGATTATCGGCCGTGGCCTGCCGCCACACGCGGACGTATTCCAACGCCTCGGCGCAGTAGAATTCTTGGGGCGTGTCGTAAATCGTGACCTCAAAGCCGTCGCGCGAAAGTTGCCCAAGGTCCTCGGCACTGAGCCTGGCCGCGTCGGCCAGCAGTTCCGTATCCAGCGTGGTGTAGTCCCACCAACCCGGCGCGACTTTGCTGATCGCTCGTGCCATTTCTCAATCGTTTCCCAGAAGTTGTGCGAGTAAATCGGCTTGCGGAAACGGATGGCCCCGATGCTGCACGAAGGCCTCGGCATACGTGCTGCCGATTTCCGCCCCGCGCGCCGCGCTATGCCGCTTCATCGCCTCGATATACTCATCCATTCCGTGATGGGCTCGCAACCATTCCCGCTGCGACGCGTGGCAGGCGAGCATTTCTGTCTTGCGCTCCATCTGCGGGCCGATGTCGATGTGCGTCGTCGGCGCCGCCAACTCGCCGGTGTACGGATCGGCGCCTCCCACCGGGTCACAATAGTATAGCCACGGAATCGCCGAACCCGGCAGCAGCGGCAATGCCGACGCATTTGGAATCGGATAACTGAACGCCGCCGCCCGCGCCAGCAAATGAACCTGCTCGTGATCGAGCATGTAATCGTGACGCGGATGCGCAAGCAGCAGCGACGGCGCAATGCGGCGCAGCAGATCGATCGCCTTGCGAATCGTCGGCTTGTCGCACACGACCTGCACGTCCGGCTCTTCCAGGCAGTGATACGTCGCGCCGATTTTCGCGGCCGCGGCGATGCCTTCGCGCTTGCGGAGCGCCGCGATTTCAGGGCCCGGCAAAGTGGTGGACCCGCCGTCTCCCGAGGCCACTGCGGCGATGTGCACCTCCCAGCCCGCATCGGCCAGCCGGATCAGCGTGCCGGCACACAGCATCTCGGCATCGTCGGGATGCGCGAGCAGCGAAAGGGCGACGTGTCTAATCGCAACGGCCATGAAAATCACATCTCAATACGGAAGTACTCACGCCAAGGCGCTGAGGC
>CAZHIV010000120.1:0-4261 GCA_964532675.1 uncultured Planctomycetaceae bacterium | reverse complement strand
TCTTGGAGTTCTATTCTCTGGACGAGGAACGAGAGCTTACCGCATCGCTCGTCGCCGGCCAGGCCACGGGCGAGCTCATCCTGTGTGTGGCCGGCCAGGTGCCAATTCGATTGCGATTTCCGATGCTGCACAATTCGCTCGTGCAGGCCCCCAAGCTACTGGCGCAGTCTTGGCAGAAGCTGTCGCTTCAGCACGTCGCCTTGCCCGAATACCACGATCCGGTGGCATTGCTTGAACAGCGGCGTGCTTTTCGCCAGCTATTAATAAACAAGCTCTTCGAGATCGCCCGGGCGCGCCCCGAACTGCCGGACCCCCGCTTTGTCATCGACCCGCCGGACGATGCCAATCCACAAGTCCTGTTTTAACGCCCCGCCATGGCCTCGCTTCATCTGAACGACAATTCGATTGCGATGCTCGCCGATATCGGTGAGCACGGTGTGCTCGATACCAAGATGGTCCACCGCAGGCACTGCGCCGAACACACGTTGCGGCGAACGCAGCAAATCTTGGCAGACTTAGCCGACCACGGGTTCACACTCACTACCACGTTGACCGTGACCGATGTCATGCAGCGCAACGGCCGGACGAAACGGGTCACACGCCGCGTGCCGGCCATTCATGCCCTGCTGCCCAAGGGGGCGGATGCTGTAGAACGTGCTTGGGGAGAGCGCCCGCGCCGGGTACTGCACGGCGAGCCCGCGCCGGAAACGTTGCTCCATCGCCGGGCCGTCGTGGAGACCAGGCTCGCTTTCGACGCCTCTTGCGGGGCGGCTGGTTTGGCCCCGCCCGATTGGATCCATGAATCGGACATCCGTCCGAACGCACCCAAAGAAATGCCTCCCAATCAACGCTGCCGCCTGCACCACGTCTACGAAATCGACGGTCAACGTGTGGCCTGCCGGCTGGACGCGGCGTGCCGCGTGTTCGTTCCCAGACCTCCCGCGCAGGAGCAAGGCCCGCCCTCAATCATCATTATCGGCTGGGAAATTGACCTCAGCACCGAAGGCCGCAAACAATTACGGCGTACCAAGCCCGCCGCCTTGGCTGCCTGGCTAGCCAAGCGCTCATTCCAGGAGTATTGGCCCGAGATCGCAAGCCGATCTTGCCACGTCCGGATTGCCTGGGTCGTGCCGACGCCCAAACGCATCCCGGCGATTCTCGATATGTCTCAGCACGAGCAGCTCCGTAACGCCTACCGGTTTCTGACCAAGGCCGATCACGCCAAGCAGTTGGCCACCGAACCGGTGTGGCGGACCGCCGAGGGCGAATTCCGCCAGATGTGCAATCCTCCCGCCGCCGTGACGACCTAATCGCCCAACTCGCGGCAGCGGTTATTGCCCCCTCGCTCGTCTTGTTTGCTTCTTCTCTTTTGAGGTGTTTTCCGCAAAGTGCCCGGCCGTTTGTCGTTCGTTGCCGCTTCGTTAGCGTTACGGCTGCGTTTCGGGCTGCGAAGCGAGGCCAAGCAGTAACGAGAAGAATCAAGTTCTTGATGTGATTGAACTTACGGGGTGCCGTGGGCTCTCGTCGCAAGCTCCTCGCACCCCCGGCTGCTTTCAATGTCTGCGTAAGTGTCAGTGTCTCGTGATTCGCTTTGCTCATCACTCGTACCACCTGCCAGGCTCGGTCGCTCCAGGCCTCGGTTCCGACCATTGAAAGCAGCCGGGGCTGACGCCCCGGCACCCCGTAAGGGAACTGCGTGGGCCGGCTCGGCATCGGGCAGCGTGCCGCGGGCAGCAAGGTCGTACGAAGTCTCCACCTTGCTGCCCGCAAAATCCGGCTGCGGGCCGATCCGGCCTGATTTATCTACTTCCAAATATATCTATGCTCTACCGCGTTCGACTTCAGTACGCCCTACACGTGGAGGCCACCGACAAATCGGGTGCCTTTTCTAGGGCGACGCAGATGCTCAAGGAGAATCCGGGAGCGGCAATTGCTCGAATCGAGCAGGCCGATGCTCCCGAAGGCAACCCGCCTCTCTGGAAGCGGGTGCTGACCGGAAAATAGCCGGTCTTCCTTGGCCGCATCGGTTCGGCCGGTCGCTGCATCCGAGGGATACGTTTGCGGGCTCGATCGCTTGGCCCTGGTGGGTCAGTGTAAATCGCCGCGGTGTTTTGTCGTGTGGCTGTTGTATGAACGAAAAAAAACGACCAGGCCCCGGTTGGAGACTGGTCGCTTCAGAATGAATCGCATCCTTGCGAATTGCGGCCGCTGCTAGTCGCGCGTGACGTCGGCCTCTTCCTGACGAAGGTGCTCGGCTGCCACTTGCAGCACGGCCATGGCGTTATGGATGTCGCCGAGCCCGAAGGTGTCGGTCGAATCCCAGTCACCATCTCCGTTCTTGAGCTTCTCGTTCCAGAACCTTCGTTCCAGATGCACAGACCGGAACGTTCGCGGCTGCTGATTGCGTCCTTCGGGACGCACTTCGTTGCACCACACCGTGGCGTAGCAGCTGCCGATACGAAACGTCTTCTCAGGTCGGTTTGCTGCGGACGTACCGTTGGACTGACCGCGAGCTGCGGTGCGGGCTGAACTGGCTGCCATGTTCGAGGCTCCTTTCGCAATAGTGAAGGATCGCGATTCCGTCGCGTCGCGACGCCTG
This sequence comes from uncultured Planctomycetaceae bacterium, assembly GCA_964532675.1. GTDB lineage: Bacteria > Planctomycetota > Planctomycetia > Pirellulales > Lacipirellulaceae > JABDGM01. Next base: position 1,662 of record CAZHIV010000120.1, on the reverse strand, counting down.
GCCGGAAATAGGTCAGCACGTGAGCCTGCCAGCTTGTCGGCGGATCGGCAAGTGTTTTGGTTGGCTTTCTGCCGGTGAATGGGGCCGCGATAAAGCGATCGCAGTTTCGTCGGCCGGCGAGCCGCCGCAAGCCAGTGCTGTGCCGGCGGACGGTGCAACGGTTGGCGGCGGCCCGTTGGCCTTGCCAACCGGCCAGTCCGCATGCGGCAAGCAGGCTTGCACCAGCTCGCAGTGCGGCCGACCAGGGCGATCTTGCTTTATCTCTTACCCCCATTCACCCATGGCAGAAGCTGCCACCACATCAAAGGCCAGGCCGATCCACCGGATCACGGTCGGCAATATCAGTCTCTCGGTCTTTCCGGGATCGAAGGCGTCGCTGCAGCGGCAGTACGTGTACCGCGGCAAGGCGAGTTACGCCAACTCGATCCGGGCCGTGGACGTGATCGATGCCAAGCGGGCACTCGATCAGTTCGCGATCTGGGATTCCGAGAATCCTAGTGAGGCAACGCCTCAGAAAGAGGCGGAGCCTGAGGCCGCTTAGCGGCCGCGTCGCCCCGGGCGGAAGCTCGGGGCGACTTTTTATTTCAGTTTCCAATCACTTCGATGACTCAATCATCGTCGACATCATCGGCACACACACCGGGCCCGTGGTATTTCGACTGGCTGGGTGATGAACGCGGCTGGATTCTTGACAATCAGGCGAACTATATCGCTGAAATTGTTACGCATGACGAAATGGGTTTCTATGTTTCCGAAGACCAGCAAAAAGCAAACGCCCGTCTTATCGCCGCTGCACCGGAGACGGCAAAAGAACGCGACGGACTCAAGGTGTTGAATGCGGAACTTTTGGACGCGTGTAAACAGGTACTCGATGCCCAAATTGATTTCGCACTCTGTGAAAGAGAGTTCCGCATTCTTTCCTCTGTTATTGCTAAGGCCGAGGGCCGCTAATTCTTCTATTTCTCTTCCCATACATCGCATGAACCAAATTTCCTCTCCATCACCGGCAACTCGCTACGTGATCAGCTACACGATCCGCGACGGCGACAACGAGTATAAGGAGATCATCCGCCAGCAGTTCGATCACAATCCGTCCGAGGAGGAACTCGTGCTGGCCGTGGCCGGCAATTACTGTTGGGACCTCACGGGCGACGTGAAGAAGGAAGTGCTCGACGAATGGAATCACGAGTACGTCACCGGTCACAAGAACGGTTTCTTCACGATCCCCGGCGACTACCGCATGGTCGACGATATCGAATGCGAGAAAGAGGCCCAGCATCGGGTCCTGATTATCGTCAGCGGCGGCGTCGCCGAGTATGCCGCGGACGACAACGTTGCGATTTGCTTGATCGACTTCGACAATGAACCGAACAAAGAAGTCCCAGCATGCTTTACCGACTTGATGCCGCAGCTTCGGTCGGCTTCGTGATGCATTCGGCCAGCACAACCCGGGCTTCGGCTCGGGTTTTTTCTGCCTGCGAAACGAGTCCGGCGACGCAGTCGCACGTGACGCCGCGACGCGGCCGCCAGCGGCCGCTTTGCTCTGTACGCACGCCTGACTGTAGCCCGCCAGGAGCGTCAATTTGCATTGGCAACGAAGTTGTACATCGCTCGGGAGTGGGGCGACTAAAAGTGCCCGGAAGCATGCGTCGGCGGCTCGCC
>CAZHIV010000119.1:0-6218 GCA_964532675.1 uncultured Planctomycetaceae bacterium | reverse complement strand
AGGGGAGGGTTCGATGACCATTCGGCCACTCAGACGCGTAACCAATCAAACGAGATCGCGCGCAGTCGAATTACGCCGCGCCGCATCGCAGCCAGAACAGATACTTTGGTCCATTCTGTGTCGTCGCCAACTCGGCGGTTTGAAGTTCCGCCGTCAGCATCCCATCGAACCATACATTGCGGACTTCTACTGCTCATCAGCGAATCTGGTCCTAGAGCTAGACGGCGAAAGCCACGATGGACGGCAGGAGTACGACAAGGTTCGCGAAACACATCTGAGAAAACTCGGCTTGAAGATTATTCGCGTGACGAACGATGATGTACTGAACAATCTGGAAGGCGTGGCTGCGATGATTCTTCGAGAGGCTGCAGCAAGTTCTTCCGAACCCACCCCAAACCCCACCCGAAGAGGGAGGGGCAATTAAATATGCCAACACAAAAAAAGCAGCCCAATCTGGGTGAGAATGTCGAGTCGGGCGATGTGCTGAGCATCCTCGTGAGCGAAGGCGATACCGTCGACGCCGAGCAGGATCTCATCGAGTTGGAGACAGAAAAGGCGACGGTGCCCGTCCCCAGCCCGCAGGCGGGGAAGATCACCAAGATCCTGGTGTCCGAGGGCGACACGATCAAAGTGGGTGCGGCCTTCATGGAGATCGAGGCGGAGGAGGCCGAAGAGAAACCGGCGAAGAAAAAGACCGAGCCGCCGAAGGAAGAGAAAGAAGAGTCGGCCAAAGCGCCCGCGAAAAAGAAAAAGAAACCCAAGGCCGAGGAGCCCGACGCCGAGGAGCCCGACGTCGAGGAGCCCGATCCGGAGGAAGCCGAAGCGCGGTCCCGCAAGGCGGACGTGGAGGCGGGCGACAAGGAACTGGCGGAAGAGCCCAAGGCCGCGAAGAAAGAGACAAAGAAGGCAAAGCGAGAAGAAGCGGAGGAGCCGGACGAAGAGGAGCCGGAGCCGTCCAAAGCGGTCAAGACGAAGGCGTCCAAATCGGCCCCCGCGGGCGTCACGGAGCGGGACGTGCCGGGCGACGGCCGTGCGTCGGCCGCCGCCGGACCGGCCGTGCGGCGCCTCGCGCGGCAAATGGGCGTCGACCTGCGGCGCGTGCGTCCCAGCGGCGACGGCGGGCGAATTACCGCCGACGACATCCGAGCCTACGTTCGCGAAACCAACGAACAGGTCGCCGCGACGGCACCGCGCGGCGTCACGCCACCCGGCTCGCCGGACACCGACGAATACGGCGGCGTGCGGATCGAAAAGCTCTCGCGGATGCGGCAGACGATCGCCCGCACCATGATCCAGTCGTACACGACGATTCCCCAGCTCACGAACTTCGACGACGCCGACGTCACCGAGCTGGAGGACATGCGCGAGCAGAGCAAGGCCGATTACGCGGACCGCGGCATCCGGCTCACGTCGCTGCCGTTCGTGATCAAGGCGACCGCCTCGGCGCTGCGGCGGCACCCGATCGTCAACGCCTCGGTCGACATGGAAAGCAACCAGGTCATCTACAAGGAGTACGTGCACATCGGCATCGCGGTAGACACCGAGCGCGGGCTGGTGGTGCCGGTGCTGCGCGACGCGGACCGCAAGAGCATCTCGCAGATCGCTTCGGAAATCGACGAGCTGGCCGGCGCGGTCCGCGACGGGAAGTTCGACCTGGAGCTGCTCAAGGGCGGCACGTTCACGATCAGCAACCTGGGCGCGATCGGCGGCACGTATTCGACACCGCTCATCAACCCGCCGCAGGTGGCCATCCTGCTCGTCGGCCGCACGCGCACGGTGCCGCAGATCGTGGAAGACACCGTCTGCCCGCGGCTCATGATGCCGCTCTCGATCACCTACGACCACCGCCTGGTCGACGGCGCGGCGGCGGGGCGGTTCTTGAACGAGGTGAAGAGCTTTCTGGCGGCGCCGGGGCGGTTACTGCTGGCGCCGTGACCACAAACATCTTCGACGATTCAGAACGGGAAAACGCCCTCTTCGCGGAGTGCTTCGCGCACAGTGAGCATTTCTGAATGATTTAATCGAAGCACTTCAACTGTCGCGCGGCCTGTCGCCGTAAGGCCTTCGATCCGGTTTGATGTCCATTCGAAATGCTGATCCCATATATCGTGTCTCGGATTGAACAGCCGCGACAATTGCCGCGACTGCGGGTCAAAGCCTGCAATGTTCGGGCCCTTGTAACGATTGCAATAAAAACAGGCCAGCGCCAGGTTCTCCTCGACGGTCGTCCCACCGTGTTTCTGCGGAATCACATGATCGATTTCAAATGGCACCACCGAAAGCGCATTGGGCAACATGCAGTATTCGCATCGCTCCCTCGCACGTTGCCAGACGATTCTAGCTAACGCCGCATCCATTAAGAACTAGATGCTTGTAAGGAGTGCCGGGCTTTGGACCGAATAAGATCCAGAAAACGCCCCACGCGACAATAGCCCTCAAGCACTTCATCTTCTTCAGGCGTGAGCGCGCCGGCGCGGTTCTTTTCAAGAAGCTCTTCCATGCGCGTACGGTCGGCCGGATGCAGATCAAGTCGTAGAATTGCCTCCGCTGCCGCCACGGGAAGCGTTCCCTGCTCGGGATCGATCACTCGTCGCAAGATCGATAATTCATCGTGGGAGGCTATGCTGCTCATGCCATCATTATAGCTATCTCGCCGTCCAGTAGAAATACTAAGCTGCGTGAGCCTTATCGGTCTTGAGAGTGCTGTTTCACGCGGACCCAACTATCTATCGTCGTTTACACACAGTGCATGATATTCCCAGTTGCCATTCTTAACCCGGAACCGGCAACTGATCCACGGTCCGCCGTTCTCGTCGATCTCGTATAAACGAACTGAGCGCCGTCGAGCGATCAGCTTCTTGTAAAGTCGGCGGGTCGATGGATGAACGTAGCAACCTGGCTTACTGGAAGCGCTCGGCATACGGACGATGCGTATCCGATCGCCCACACGTAAGTTACGCCAACCGTCGGTCATATCTTCGCCTACTGTTTCAGCGCCTGCAGCGGGAAGCACAGCACCGGGATCGCCATGGAGGCCACGCCCAGGATCCAGCGGAAGTCGTCGAGTTCGACGCTGTCGTCGGCGGTGGGCGGGTGGTGGATGCCGATGAGGATCACCAGGATCAGCATCGGCGTCCAGATGGCGGCCTCGTCGAGGTTCAGCACCACGTAGAGGATGGCGATGATGATGAAGGCGCGGGCGATCTTATAGGCGTCGCGGCCGAAGAGGGCGTACACGGTGTGGCCGCCGTCGAGCTGGCTGACGGGCAGCATGTTGAGGCCGGTGATGAGCATGCCGACCCAGCCGGCCATGTAATACGGATTAAGCTGCGACACGGCGACCCACGCGGCCCGGTCGGTCCACTGCGGGTGCATCCACTCGATAAGCCAGCGCACGATCACGGGGTTGTAGAGCTGGATCTCGTGCGCGTCCGGGGCGATCGACAGGTCGAGCTGCCGCACGCCGACGTACAAAATGGGCGCGGCGATGACCAGGCCGGCCAACGGGCCGGCGACGCCGATGTCGAAAATCTGCTTGCGGTTGGCCCGCATGCCGTCCATGCTGATGACCGCTCCCATCGTTCCGATCAGGCTGAATGGCACGGGAATGCAAAGCGGGTAGCTGGCCGGGATGCGATAGCGGACCGTTTGCAGAAAGTGGCCCATCTCGTGCGTCAGCAAGATGGCCAGCACGGCCCCCATGTAGACGAGACCCTGCTGCCAGTTGTCGGCGACGACTTGCCACATTACTTGCGGCGACTCGATCAATTGCGGTTGCCAATTGGCCGCGCCCACCCAAAACGTGGACAGGCACGTTGCCACGAACAGCACCAAGGGCAGAAACATGCGCCGCCGCGGCAGAGTGTGCACGTGCGCCTCATGGAGATCATTAAACGGCGGCCGTTCGCGAGCGATTCTTGGAGGGGCGGCGCCTGGCACAGCCGCCGGGCCGTGCGCCCTTTCGGACGACAAACCCTGCGCAGGCGTCGGTGGGTCGGGATGCGGCGAGGGGGGCGACGGCTGTTCCGGAGGATGGGACTCCGAGGGGCTCGGCGTGCTCATGCGTGAATGATAGCAAGTAGGTGAGTAGGTGAGTAGGTGAGTGAGATAGTAGGGCGGGGCGAGTCCTCGAGACCCACCGAATCCGGCGGTGGGTCTCGCGGACTCGACCCACCCTACCGCTCACTTACGCACTCGCTCACACCTCGATGCTCTTTACCGCGCTGATTCCGCAGGCGCGTGCGGCCGACACGCAGCGAGTCGCGCTTTCGATCATGCGGGAGGGATCGAAGTTCTTCGACACCACGCTCGCCGTGGCCACGCCGATGCTGAGCGTGGTGGCCAAATCGCCGTACCCGGCGGAGCCAGTTTCGGTGAGCGCGGCCAGCTCCGCGATGGCCTGTTGTGCGACCGCCAGGGCGTCGCGCCGCTCGCAGTTCGAGAGGATGGCGGCCGTGCGCAGATCGGAAAGCCTCACCACCGCCACCCGGTCTCCACTGACCCGTTCGCAGGCGGTCTCCAGGGCGCACCTAACCAGGCGGCTCGCCGTTTCGCCTTGCGGATCGGCGTGCACATCGTAGACGTTCGGCTCGGCGATGAGGAGGCTCAGTTCGTGCCGGCGGTCGCGACAGCGCGTTGCGGCGGCTGTCAGATGGAGCGCGAGCGACGGCGCGGTTATGACGCCGCCGGCGCAGGTGGCAACCGGGGCCGCGGCAGGCGTGCGAGCCAAGCGATGCTCGCGCTGCGGCGGCCGTTGGGGCGGCGCGGCGGATTCATGCGGCATGGGAGGCTCCTGCCGTAAGAAGTTCTGCATGGCACCGGAAAGTGCGCCGGTATGCGCGAGCAATTGCGTGTAGGCCCGCTCTTCGTCGACGTCGCCGGGCTGCCCGCCGACGAGCTGCTCGCTCAGCGCCGCCATGCGTTGATGGGCCTCCAAGAGCATCCGTACGTAATCGCGCTTTTCGGAAAGCTCCAGCGACAGCACGTCGGCCAGGGCGTCGACCTGCGGCTGCAATCCTTCCACCAGGGCCGCCAGCTTGGATTTCGTCATTCCGCGATACGCTTTGCCGGCCTCCAGCAGATCGGCGAGGACGCCCAAGCGGCGTTGGCCGACCAGCTGCGTGAGCAACTCGGCCAGGTGCAGGATCTGTGGTAAATCGGCCTCCGGCGACGACAGCCGGGCGAGTCGCGCCGTCCGCTTGGGGGCGGCGATCCCGTCGACCAGCCGCTGCGGCAGACGCCACCGCTTCAGCAAGGCCGCGCTGAGCTGCACGTGGTCGAAGCCGAGCGTATCCTGTTCGAGCGCGGCGAGGTGGCACTTCTCATCCATCACGCCGGTCAGAAACCTGGCGTACGGCTCTCCCAATTCGCGCAGCAGCACGAGAATGCCGATGTCCAGCAGCAAGCCGGCAGTGAAGGCTTCATCGCCCGGCTGGTGCCAGAGCTGCTCGGCGATCAGCCGGGCGGCGACGGCGCGGGTCAGCGTGTTGGTCCAGTACCATTGCAGCTCGCGGGCCGCCAGCTCGGCGAACAAGGCGTCTGGCAGGCTGAAGCCCAGCACCAGCATCTTGAGCGGCTTGATGCCCAACAGGCCGATCGCCTGGTTCAAGTCGGCGACGGGCCGATTCAGGCCGAAGAGCGAGCTGTTGACGACCCGCAAGATCTTGCACGCCAGCGCGGGGTCTTGCGAGATGCATTCCTTGAGCAATTTCGCATCGGTGCGCTCTGCCTCGGCCAGGCGCACGACTTCCATCGCGACGGTGGGACGGCTGTAGAGCGTGGCGGCCCGGGAAGCGATCTGCTCCAGATGCGTCGCAATCGCGTTCATGGTCGATCCGCCGATTCGGAGAGCGAGGGGCCGTTTTGCCGAGGCGAGCGCGCGGCGCCGTAACGCGTCGCGGTGGCGACAGATCACTCTGCGCGCCCTGCCCCGAGCTTCGCCATCGACCTAGGCAACTTTAGCTCACGCGGCACACGATGCGTCATTGCTAGCATATTCGGCACGCCCGCCATAAAGCGACCCGCGAGGCGACCAGCCGCTGGCCCGACTTGCCTAGGTCCGGCTAATCCCCTTGTCCTTACCCACAAAACGGCGCTTCGTGGAGACATGTCCCGTAGGGACAAACGAAAATAGCCCAGCGATTTATCGCTGGGTACCAGGCACAGCACCGTATCAAGTCCCGTAGGGACGACGGAAGCTTCTGCCGTCCCTACGGGAC
>CAZHIV010000118.1:0-3164 GCA_964532675.1 uncultured Planctomycetaceae bacterium | reverse complement strand
CCCTTTGTCCGCTTCCGAGAAATTCGCTGTCTCCCAAAATGAGAATGGACCAATGATCCAACTCATCGACCACGCCATCGACACCACCGCGATGCTCCAGGCGGCGCGCCATCCCGAGGCCGGCGCCGTCGTGCTGTTCCTGGGCACCACGCGCGAGGTCACCGCGGCGCGGCGAACTGTCGCGCTCGATTACGAGGCCTACCGCGAAATGGCCGAGCGCCGGCTCGCCGAATTGGAAACCCAAGCCCGCCGACGCTGGCCCGTGATAGAATGCAGCATCGTCCACCGCCTGGGCCGCGTGCCGCCGACCGAGGCCAGCGTGGCCATCGCCGTCTGCACGCCGCACCGCAGCGACGCCTTCGCCGCCGGCCAGTGGCTGATCGACTCGCTCAAGCGCGACGTGCCGATCTGGAAACGAGAACAGTGGGCCGACGGCACCACCGAATGGGTCCACCCCGGCCTGGAGAAAGAGGGGGAGAAAAGGAGAGGGGGAGAAGGGGAGACTCGAACGAGTGCGCCCGCCGAATCTCCCACTCTCCCATTCTCCCCCTCTCCCCCTCTGTAATAAAAAGAGCATGCCTGAAGTCACCGACAAATCGCCGCTCGTCGACAAGCTCGGCCGCACCCACACCAGCCTGCGGATCAGCGTCACCGACCGCTGCAACATCCGCTGCTTCTACTGCATGCCGAACGAGAACGTCCGCTTCCGCCCGCGGCACGAGATCCTCACGTTCGAGGAGATCACCCGGTTCGTCCGGGTTGTGTCGCAGATGGGCGTGCGGCGGCTGCGGCTCACCGGCGGCGAGCCGCTGGTGCGCGCCGAGTTGCCGCGTCTCGTGGAAATGCTCGCCACGCTGCCGAACATCGACGACCTCGCCCTCACCACCAACGGCATCTTGCTCCCTGAAATAGCCGCGGCCTTGCGCTCCGCCGGCTTGGAGCGGCTCAACATCAGCCTCGACACGCTCCGCGAGGACGTCTTCCGGAAGATCTCGCGTCGCGAAGGGCTCGACCGCGTGCTGGCCGGCATCGCCGCCGCTCAGGACGCCCGCTTCGAAAAGATCCGCCTCAACGCCATCGCCATCCATGGATTGACCGAAGACGAGATCGTCCCGCTGGCCCGCTTTGCCCGCGAGCGCGGCCTCGAATTGCGTTTCATCGAATTCATGCCGCTCGACGCCGAACAGCACTGGCAGGCGGGCGACGTGCTCGACGGCGCGGCGATCCGCCGCATGCTGGAAGCGGAGTTCGGCCCGCTCGTGCCCGTGGGCCGCCCCCATCCCAGCCAGCCCGCCAGCGATTTCGAGTACGCCGACGGCCGCGGCCGCATCGGCCTCATCCAGCCCGTCTCGCAACCGTTTTGCGGCGCGTGCGACCGCCTCCGCCTCACCGCCGAGGGCAGCGTGCGCAACTGCCTCTTCTCCACCGCCGAATGGGACGCCCGCGCCGTTCTTCGCAACGGCGGCACCGACGACGACCTGGCCGACCTGGTCCGCGACTGCGTCTTCGCCAAAGCCCCCGCCCACGGCATCAACACCGAAAATTTCGTCCGCCCCGACCGAGCCATGTACCAAATCGGCGGCTAAAAAGCCGCGACCGGTGGTCGCGGAAACGGCGCGGCCCCGATAAAATTGCCGCCATTCGCGACGGCGCAGCGCACAATCCGCGACCACCGGTCGCGGATTTCTACCAAATCCGATACCATTCCAATCATGCCGCGCACTCTCGGCTATCACATCGTTATCTCCGGTTTCGGCCTCTGGCTCCCGGGGGACGAGCGCGGTCATTGGTCCGAGGCCTGGGACGAAGAGCTCGGCTTCATCGAGCCGCACACGCTCCATGCGGGCGACCCGATCCGCAAGCGCATGGCCGAAGAGCGCCAGAAGCAACCGGCGGTCCGCCTCGATGCCGACATGCAGTCGATCGTGATCGATAGCCTGGCCCGCTGCCGCGCCGAATCCAATTGGCGCATCGCCGCCGCTTCGATCGAATCGACCCACACACACTTGCTCTTGACCCACTCCGACCGCGATATCGACCACACCGTCAAGTGGCTCAAAGATCAAACCACCAAGGCCATCCATCGCCAAACACAGCACGCCGGCCCCGTCTGGTGCAAGGGCCGCTGGCGCTCGTTCATCTTCGACGTCGACGTTTGGCGCAACGCCCAAGCCTACATCGAACGCCACAACACCCGCCGCGGCGCCGGGCCCCGCCCCTACCCGTTCATCGACCCGGTCGTTCTATAAAGCCGCGACCGCCGGTCGCGGATTGTGCGCCGCCCTCTCCCGATTCGCCGCCATTTCACCCGCGCCGCGCCGTTTCCGCGACCACCGGTCGCGGCTTTATGACCGCAGGTGGCCAAAAGTGAGGCTCGAAACCCGCGCCGCATTCCTTATAATGTGCGCATGGACACCACCCCTCTTGCCATGCCGGTCGCCACTCCTTCCTCGACCAACGCTGGTCGCGCTGCGATCACGTGCCGCTCGAATTTACGCGTCGCGCCCAGGAAAATCGCTGGCGCCTTCGAAGATGTCACGTGCCAGCCCTTGCGCTGGTCGCACAACGGCCATTTCCGCTGGCCGAGCAGTGACCAGGTTGCGGTCGTCGTCGTATAATAGGCAACCTATGCCAACGAATCATCGCATCTATCTGGACAACGCAGCCACGAGCTGGCCCAAGCCGGAAGCCGTGTACGACGCGGCCGACCGCTACCAGCGCGAGGTCGGCGGGCCGAACGGCCGCAGCGGGTATCGCGAAGCGCTCGCAGCGAATCGCATCGTGGAACGCGCTCGCCGCGGCGTGGCCGAGTTGGTTGGGGCGAAGGAACCGGAGCAGGTCGTTTTCGGTTTCAACGGCACCGACGTGCTCAATTTGGCGATCCGCGGCGCCGTCCGGCCCAACGACCACGTGATCACCACGGTGTGCGACCACAATTCCGTGCTGCGCCCGCTGTTGACACTGCGGGAGACGGCGGACGTCGATGTCACGTACATTCCGTGCGACGGCCAGGGATTCGTCTCGCCCGACGACATCCGCGCGGCCCTGCGACCAACGACGCGGCTCGTGGCGGTGATTCACGCCTCGAACGTCACCGGCGCCCTGCAGCCGATCGACGAGATCGGGCGGATCGTTCGCGACAGCCGCGCGATGTTCCTGGTCGA
>CAZHIV010000117.1:0-3507 GCA_964532675.1 uncultured Planctomycetaceae bacterium | reverse complement strand
ATTCGCCCTCACCCCGGCCCTCTCCCAGAGGGAGAGGGTTTCGAAACCGGTTCCAGGCACGGCAAGCTATGCTTTTCGTGGGGCCCGTTGCCGTCCTCCATGCGCCGCTCGAACCAAAGCAAGTGCCCCCATCTATGCGACCCCTATCGCACAATTTTCGGCACCGACGCCCGGGGCACGCCAGCGGCGGGCAGCGCCCGGCCGGCCGCCGCGCATTTTCGATGGTCGAATTGGTGATCGTCGTGCTCGTGATGAGCATCCTGGCGGCGGTGGCGACACCGGCCTTTCTAGAATCGTTGCTTTTTCACCGGGTCGAGTCGGCCGCCCGCCGACTCAAGGCGGATCTGGAGCTGGCGCGCCAAACGGCCCGGCTCACCAGCGCCGCCCGAACTGTCGCGTTCACCGAAACAGGATACACGCTTAGCGATATGGCCTCGCTGGATGATCCCGCCGCCCCGTACGTGGTGAACTTGGCGGCGCCGCCGTTCGAGCTGGACAGTCTCGAAGCGGACTTCGCCGGAAATCCCTCGATTACCTTCGACGGCTATGGCATGCCCGCCAGCGACGGCGCCGTCGTTCTCGCGATTAAGAACCACCAGTGTACTGTCACGCTAAACGGCTCCACGGGAAGCGTCACGATCGACAGCCTCCATGTGCGAACGGGTGCCGACGCGCCGTCGGAGCTTGAGAGCAACTAGAATCAGTTTCAAGACTCCCCCTCTCCCTTTGGGAGAGGGCCGGGGTCAGGGCGAATTGCCCGTAACCGATACATTCTCACCCTGCCCTCTCCCCGAGGGAGAGGGTTTTGAATGTAACTCCTGGGCTCGCCAGGTATGAAAATGCGCCTCACTCACGACAATTCGCCCCGGCCTGGCCACACGCTCATGGAGCTCGTCGTGGCGATGGTCGCCAGCGCGGTGCTGCTGGCGGGCCTGGGATCGGTGATGTTGATTGGCAGCCAGGTGGCCTACACGCCCTCCGCGGCCGTTCGCCGCACCGCCGCGGCGGATGTCGCCGGCCAGATTGCCGAAGAGCTGCGCTACGCCACGCTCGTCATCCAGCAGACGCCGCAAATCCTCGAATTCGTGGTGGCCGACCGCGACGGCGACGGCACGGCCGAGAAATTTCGCTACGAGTGGTCCGGCACGCCTGGCGATCCGCTCCGCAAGACCGTGGGCGGTGGAACGAGCGTGACGGTGCTGGAGCCGGTCGATGCGTTCGAACTCACGTTTCTGACGACCACCAGCTCGACCACGCTCGAAACAACGGTCGACTCGGCGGAGACGCTCCTGCTGGCCAACGCCGCCGGGCAGAACGCATTGCCCGTCGACGTTACGACGACGACCTATCAGGCGCAGCAGATAAACCCGGCCTACTTCCCTTCGGTCCCCGCGAATGCCGCCTCGTGGAACGCGACCAGGATCGATTTCTATGGCAACCAGCACGGCGTCGCGACCGAGACGTTGCAGCTACAGCTTCGCGCGAGCGGCGAGCCGAACGACGGGCCCACCGGCGACGTCCTGGGGCAAGTGAGCGTGGCCGAATCGTCGCTCAGCCCCGGCGGGGCTTGGAATACGGTGGTGTTTCCGAATCCGGTGCGCGGCCTGGCGCTGCATCGCAGGTACGCCGTCGTCTGGACCGGTGTGGGGGGGCCAGCGGCGCGGATTGCGACCAACGAGCTTCTTCCGAGCGGCATGTTGGAGTCGACCGACGCCGGCGCCTCCTGGCAGTTCATGACGACGCGGCAAATGTTTTACCGGGTGTACGGCACCTACACCACGCCGGGCCCGTCGTACAACCACACGCGCAACTTCGTTTCCCACGTCCGGCTGGCGCTGCAATCGGGCGACAAAACCCATGCGCGGATCGACGCCAGCATCCCACTCGCCAACTCGCCGGAGCTGCTGTCCGCTTACTGGCGGACCGATTTCGACGACGACCCCACGGCAACAAACGCCAACGGCGACAGCGTGGCCGATTGGGCGCTGGCCGGCGGCGCCTCGTTCGACGATTCAGAATTGATTGGCGGCGTGTGGCATGCCGACGGGGCGCTGGAAACCCGGCCGCTGGCCGACTTCAACCTGCCGACGATCGTCGAAGCGAGGTGCCGCAACACGACCGTCGGCGGCAACGGGGCGGTCGTGCGGATCAACGCCGATCGCCAGGGCGGGCTGTACGCGCCGCTGCTCGTTTACGTCCGGCGCCAGGCCGATGGCAGCCAGACTCTCTCGCTCGTCGGCAAAACGTCCGACGCGGCGAGCAAGACTTTGTGCAGCCGGTCGCGGCTGGCCGGCGACTTCATTCGCTTCCGGCTCACCATTCTGCCGGAAAACGACGTCGTCAACCTGCAGGTCAACGGTGAAGACCAGGGCAGCTTCACTTACCCCACCTACGCGCCGACCTCCTCGAGCGATCGGTTCGTCACCCTCTACGCCGATACGAGCCTGGCAGAGTTTGATTATGTCGATGTACGCGTCGCCGCGGATTAGAGAATGCAACTATGTCGTATTTCTATCGAAACAAATTTCGGATTGGCTTCGGCGAGCTTAGTCGAGTCGCGGATTGCGGATTGCGAATTGTGAATCCTAGGCGGCGGGCTTTTTCGCGAGCGGACGCCGCCGACAAGTCGACGGCTTGGATAACCAATCCGCAATCCGAATTCCGAAATCCGAAATCGCGCGGGCTTTCGCTGATCGAAGTCGTGGCCTCGACGTTCATCGTCGGGCTGATGGCGGTGGCCGCGCTCAACGCGCTCGGCGCGGCAACGCGGTCCTCGGAGTCGATCGGCAACCGGGCCGTGGCCTTGGGCCTGGCGGACGAACTGATGGCGGAGATTCTGCAATCGCCATACAAGGACCCGGAACAAACGCCCGTCTTGGGCCGCGAGAGCGGCGAGCCCGCCGGGCCCCGCTCCGCCTTCAACGACATCGACGATTACGACGGGTGGAACCAGTCGCCGCCTCAATACAGCGACGGCACGGCCATTCCCGACCGGGCCGAATGGCGCCAGCGGGTCGAGGTCGGTTACGTGGCGCCCGGCGATCCGACGCAGGTCGTCGCCAGCGACCAAGGCGCCAAGCGGATTCGCGTCGTCATCGAATACCGCAACCAGGTGCTGGCCGAGCAGGTCGCCGTGCGGACGGACACGGACTAGCGAAAGGGCTAGCGTCGGCGGCCACGCCGAACGGTGGCGACAAATCATTCAACTAAGTCCGGCCTCGCGGCCGGCGCTAACGAGCATGAGCGCAAGCAAACAGAATTTCCGACGCCGCGGCGGCGTGTACATCGCCGTTTTGGGCACGTCGCTCATCGTCGCGCTGCTGGGCATGACGGCCCTCATGGCGCAGCGGATCCAGAACCGCATCGTCACGGCGTCGGCCGACATTCGCCAGGCGGAGCTGAATGCCAACACCGCCGTCGAGCTCGCGCTATTGACGATGAAACAGGACCCCAACTGGCGCTCTGCCCAGCCGCACGGCCAGTGGTTCAGCGGGCGCGGCACCGCCG
>CAZHIV010000116.1:0-3429 GCA_964532675.1 uncultured Planctomycetaceae bacterium | reverse complement strand
TGGCCGACGCCAAGGACGCCGACATGGCGTACGGCGTTGCCGCACCCGGGACGACGCGCGGCAGCAGCACCGAGCGGACGCGCTACCGCAGCATCCAGGACTATCGCGACCAGATCCGCGAGATTGTCCGGCAACAGCTCGTAGACATCATGCTCATGAGCGTGAACACGAGCGACGAGCTCGCGGTGCGCGAGCGGCTCTTCGACGAGAGCCCCGTCACGCCCGCGATCCGCGCCAACGACACCACCGACATCTGGCTGGCCCCTCCCGCTTCCCCACCCCGTGCCGGGGAGGGGGCCGGGGAGGGGGTCGGCGGGCAAGCCGCGTACGTCGCCCAGCCGTCGCTGCCCTTTCGCACGCCGCAGATCGACGAGGCCATGGGGATGGACAACACTCAACCAGTCTCGCTGCGTTGTCCCACGGTGAGCCTGGGTCTCTATTCCATCACGTTGAATAACGACGCGGCGCAGGATCGGGCCACGCTTGCGGCCTACCGCGAGTTCCGCGCGGAGGCCCGGCAATTCGCCTTCCGCCACTTTCTGGAGGTATTTCCGCCGAACGCCCCCCGCGAAAAACCGGTCGACGTACCGCGGTTCGTCAACGACAGCATTGCCAGGCTCCTGGCCGGCGTCGGCTCGGCCACGCGGCCCCTCTTCCTGAAGATGCCCTACTTCGGCCCCGCCGCGCTGGAGCAGCTCGTCGCTTACGACGGTTCGCTCGTCGTCGGCATCCTCGGCGGCTCCGCCGGCACGACGTTCGACGCCTTCCACATGCTTTGGGAAGCCAAGAAGCACGGCGCCCGGGCCGCGCTCTTCGGCCGCAAGATCAACAACGCCGAGCACCAGCTCTCGTTCGTCGCCCAACTCCGCGCCCTGGCCGACGGCCACCTCGAGCCAGCGGAAGCGGTGCGGGCTTACCACGCGGAACTTGAAAAGCTGGGCATCAAACCCGACCGCCCGCTGAAGGTCGATCTCGAGCCTTCCGCGCAATAGTGCAATTTGACTAAAAGCGTTCTAACAAAACGGCCGCCGAAAGGGGGACAGGCACAAAATGCCTGGCACCGACGCTGGAAGCCCTCATGTCGCGCGTTTTCGCCACGACGCCTGGTCGCGGGGGGGCGCGCGGCCCGTGCCCCTGCATTGACGTAGAATGGAAGCGACCCCCCGCCGTCCATGTTCGGAGGGTCGTTGTTGTCTCGCGCGTGTCGGCTCTACTATTCGGCGGCCTGCTCTTGGGCCACGAGATTCAGCTCCGCGGCGATGCTCGAAAGCTTTTCGTCTGTTTCCTTCTCCTCGGAGAGCGTCGTTTCCAACAGCTCGACCGCCTCGTCCATGCCGAGCAGCTTGGCATACTCCTTGAGGCAGCCGTAAGACGCAATCTCGTAATGCTCGACCTTTTGCGCACCGCAGATCAGCGCCGCGTCGCGGGCCGGGCTGGCGTCTTCCTCGTTGATTACCTCTTCGCCCTCCTTGATGATTCCCTCGATCCCCGGACAGTGCTTTCCGCGTGCCGCTTTGTCGAGGCTCTTGAAGATGGTCTCTAATCGTCCAATTTGTGCTTCCGTAACTTCCAGATGCTCCTCGAACGCCGCGCGAAGCTCGTCGCTTTCCGCCGCCTTGGCCATCTTTGGCAACGCTTTGGTTATCTGCCGCTCGGCATCCAGAACGTCCCTAAGCTCGTGGAAGAAAAGCTCTTCCAAATTCGTGATTGCCATGTTCGCTTCTCCTGAAAGGTCCTCTGCAGGAAGGCTGGAAATGTTGTCGTAGCCTGCAATGAGCAAAACTAGCAAAACCTATGCCGCACGCTCGGCGAAGTGCAGCGCTCGCCGTGAACCCGACGAGAGAGTCAGGGTTCATCACGGCGCGGCGTATAGGCTTCGTAAGCCCTCTGAATGTCCGCCGCAGTGGGCGCGCCGCGATGAATCCACAGGCGATAGCGACAGGCAACCGTTTTGCCGGGCTGCAAAGTTCGGGATGTTACCCCGGGCCAGCCGACGGCCAGCAAACCGTACTCGCGCGTCATCCATTCCGGCGGGAAATCGGGGTGCCGCGGGCTGACGAAGATGGACGCCCCGCTGCGACCCTCCGCACCTGCAAAATGCCCGGATAGATCGCTCCACGGCAGCCGGGCGATCAGCAAATCCTCAGTCGTTCGGCCGTCGGGCACGGTAATCGTCGTCGCCTTGCGCGGCGCGAAACGCAGCGACAGGCCGCCGTAGCTCTTGCCCTCGGCGCCGCCCAGCGTGACGGGTCGCTCCGTCGCCGTCCACTTCAACGTGACATCGATACTGCGCCCCTCGTCCGTGGCTGGATGCACCTCGAACCACGCCTCTTCGTTCACGATCCGTCTATCGCGCACGAACCAGCCGTTCGCGACGCCCAGCTTGGCCACCTCGGGAGTCGCTTCCTTGGCCAGCCAACGTTCGAAGACGATGCGGATTCCGCGCATCTTCCACAGATCGTACTCGCGGTCGCCGACTTTCACGTGCGGCCAGCCCCAGAACAGGCCATGATGGTGGTAATGATCGGCCGGAAAGTCGTCGGTCAATACCTCGCCGTCCAGCCCATAAATCGGATGGACGTAGGACGACCGCACTCCGGCGGCGCGGACGCCCGGCAAGCTCATTTCGTCAAAACGGTAGACAAATACCGGCTGCTTTCCTTCCCAAAGACCGAGCGATTTGTCGTCGACCTCGCCGAAGCGAAACCCGCGTGCGTCGTGCTCTGCCATCGCATCGGTCCGGGCAAGGACCAGCACGGACAATAGACATAGCCTCAGAACCAACGAGGTGGATCGGCGAAAGGCCGGACTATGCTTTGTTGAGCGCATCGAGGTGTCTGCCAAAGTGGTCGGTTAAAACTTCTGCGTACGTATCGGCATGTGATTCGAGCAACTGGCGGATCGCCGGGCCAAGTTCCCGGTCGGTCAACACGGTGCCGAACGTGCAGTGCAGGACCTGGCGGCCCGGCTCGGTGAAGCCAAGGCCCTCGGGGACATCGGCCCAGCAACCCAGATAAACCTTTTCCAACTCGCTCGCCTGGGAGACATCCTGCGGAGCCGGCAGCTCGTCGACCTCGGCGCTGACATGGTACGTGGCCCGGTCCCGGTCGTAGTGCCGGCGAGCCGTATCGATAATGCGGCGGAACAGCGGCTCATCGTGCCGGGCCACGACGCGCAGGGCCTCCAAATAGCTGGTGCCCGCCGTCTTCACGTGGAACGAGCCGTTCGTGACGCGGGCCAGAATCGGGTACAGCGATAACTTATCGGATCCGGAATGCAGGCTGAGCTTGTAGGGCCCCAGCCGTCGCGCCAATTCGGCATGGTCCGCGAGCGAGCGCTCCAACTGCGTAAGATCGCCTTTGTAGTCGACGCCTTTTTCAAAGTCGCCAATGAACCGCGGGGCCAGGCTGATCAGCTCGACGCCGCGCT
>CAZHIV010000115.1:0-3992 GCA_964532675.1 uncultured Planctomycetaceae bacterium | reverse complement strand
GACGCGCGAGCGCGTGGTCGGCAAGCTGGCGCGAGGCCTGGCCGCGGTCGCCCGGGGCAAGGGCGTGGAGGTGATCGGCGGCCGGGCCGTCTTCGCGGACTCGCGCAGCGTGCGGGTGGAGGGCGAGGAGCCCCAGACGATCCGCTTCCGGCACGCGATCGTGGCAACCGGCTCGGCGCCGGCCGCCCTGCCGGGCGCCGACCTGCGATCCGAACGCCTGATGGACTCCACCGCCGCGCTCCAGGTGCCCGATGTGCCGCCGCGGCTGCTGGTGATCGGCGGCGGCTACATCGGGCTGGAGATGGGAACGGTGTATGCCGAACTGGGCTCGGCCGTGACGGTCGTCGAGCTGCTCGATGGATTGTTGCCCGGCGCGGATCGCGACCTGGTGAAGCCGCTCGAAAAGCGGCTCCGCGAGCGGTTTGCCGGCATCCACCTGAGCACCAAGGTGGTCGAATTGAAGGACGCCGGCGAGCGGGTGGACGTGCGGGTGGAAGGCACCGAGTTCAACGGCACGCATTCGTTCGATCGCGTGCTGGTGTCGGTCGGCCGGCGACCGGTCACCAGCGGCATCGGCTTGGAGAACACGAAGGTCAAGGTCAACGACCGCGGCTTCGTGGTGGTGGACGAGCAGCAACGCACGGCGGACCCGCACATCCTGGCGATCGGCGACGTGGCGGGCGAGCCGATGCTCGCGCACAAGGCGTCGCACGAGGGGAAGGTGGCGGCCGAGGTGCTGGCCGGCAAGGCGGCGGCGTTCGAGCCGCAGGCCATTCCCGCGGTCGTGTTCACCGATCCGGAAATCGCCTGGGCCGGTCTCACTGCGGACGAAGCGAAGCGGACCGGGCGAGATATCACCGTCGTTCAATATCCGTGGCAGGCGAGCGGGCGGGCGATCGCCATCGGCCGCACGGACGGGCTGACAAAATGGATCGTCGACCCCACCACCGACCGCGTGCTGGGCTGCGGCATCGTGGGCGCCGGGGCGGGCGAATTGATCGCTGAAGCGGTGGTGGCGATCGAGATGGGCTGCACCATGCGCGACTTGGGCGAGTCGATCCATCCCCACCCGACGCTGAGCGAAACGGTCGCCTTCGCCGCGGATGTCTACCTCGGCACGGCGACGGAAGTGTATCGGCCGAAAAGAAAGTAATGTTCAGAATTTCACCACAGAGACACAGAGTGCACAGAGAACAGAACAAGGCAAAAAGCAACAAGACAGTTTGTCATTTCATATCGTGAATCGTAATCGCCTGTTCGAAGACTTTCTTCTCCGTGTTCTTTGTGTGTCTGTGGTGAAATAATTACGACAGGAAGTAGCGACATGGCTCAAGCTGAAACTGTGAAACCGACCTCTCCGATTCCGAACGACACCGACCCGGCCGAAACAACCGAATGGTTGGAGTCGCTGGACTACGTGCTGGAGCGCAAAGGTCCGGAGCGGGCGCAGCAGCTGCTTACCGCGCTGGAGGCGGCGGCGATACGCAACGGCGTGGAGCTGCCGTTTACGGCCACCACGCCGTACGTCAACACGATATCTCGGGACAAGCAGCCGCGCTATCCCGGCAAGCGCGAGCTGGAGCGGCGGATCAAGAGCTTCGTGCGCTGGAATGCGCTGGCGATGGTGACCCGCGCGAACCGCGACTTCGCGGGCATCGGCGGACATATCTCGACGTTCGCCTCGTCGGCCAACCTGTATGAAGTCGGCTATAACCACTTCTTCCGCGGACGCGGCGAGAGCGGCTTCGAGGGCGACCAGATCTATTTCCAGGGGCACGCCTCGCCGGGGATGTACGCCCGCGCGTACCTGGAGGGCCGGCTCACGGAGCAGCACCTGATCAACTTCCGCCGCGAGCTGCAGCCGGGCGGCGGCCTGTCGTCCTACCCGCACCCCTGGCTGATGCCGGAGTTCTGGGAGTTCCCCACGGTCTCGATGGGGTTGGGGCCGATCATGGCCATCTACCAGGCGCGGTTCAATCGCTACCTCACCGATCGCGGCATCGCCGATTTGTCGAAGAAGCACGTGTGGGCCTTTGTGGGCGACGGCGAATGCGACGAGCCCGAGACGCTCGGCGCCATCACGCTCGCCTCGCGCGAGCAGCTCGATAACCTAATCTTCGTGGTCAACTGCAACTTGCAGCGGCTCGACGGGCCCGTGCGCGGCAACGGCAAGATGATCCAGGAGCTCGAGGGCGCGTTCCGCGGAGCCGGCTGGAACGTCATCAAGGTCATCTGGGGCGACGATTGGGACCCGCTGCTGGAGCAGGACGAGCACGGACTGCTGGAGCAGCGGATGAGGGAGGTCGTCGACGGGCAGTACCAGAAGTACGTCGTCTCCAGCGGCGACTACATCCGCAAGCACTTCTTCGGCAAGTATCCGGAGCTCTTGGAGATGGTCGAGAGCTACTCCGACGAGAAGCTTCAAAAGATGCGCCGCGGGGGACACGATCCCGAGAAGGTGTACGCCGCGTTCAAGGCGGCGTTCGAATGCACGGGCAAGCCCTCGGTGATCCTTGCCAAGACGATCAAGGGGTACGGGTTGGGCGAAGGCGGCGAAGGCCGCAACATGACGCACAACCAGAAGAAGCTCAATGAAGAAGAGCTGCGCGAGTTCCGCACGCGGTTCGGCATCCCGGTCTCCGACGAGAAGGTGGACGAGGCGCCGTTCTACCGGCCACCCGACGACAGTCCGGAGATGGTGTACTTGCGCGAGCGGCGCAAGACGCTGGGCGGCCCGGTGCCGTCGCGATCCACCAAGCCGGTCACGATGACGGTCCCGCGGCTGACGGATTACGAAAAGTCGCTGACCAAGCTGGTGAGCAAAGGGCCCGGCAAGGAGATGTCGACGACGATGGGCTTCGTGCGGCTGTTGAGCGATCTGCTGCGCGACAAGAAGATCGGCGACCACATCGTGCCCATCGTGCCCGACGAATCGCGCACGTTCGGCATGGAGGGGCTGTTCCGCCAGGTGGGCATCTACTCGCACGTCGGCCAGCTCTACGAGCCGGTCGACTCCGACCAGATCGCCTTCTATAAGGAGGCCAAGGACGGCCAACTGCTGGAGGAAGGCATTACGGAGGCGGGCTCGATGTCGTCGTTCATCGCCGCGGGCACGGCCTATTCGTCGCACGGCGTGAACATGATTCCGATGTTCATCTATTACTCGATGTTCGGCTTCCAGCGGATCGGCGACTTGATTTGGGCCGCCGCGGATGCCCGCGCAAAGGGCTTCATGCTGGGCGGCACGGCCGGCCGAACGACGCTCAACGGCGAAGGCCTGCAGCACCAGGACGGCCACAGCCTGGTGAATGCCATCGCGTTCCCCACGGTGCGGGCGTACGACCCGGCCTACACGTACGAAACGGCCGTCATTATTTTCGACGGCCTCAAGCGGATGTACGAGGACAACGAGACAGCCATCTACTACATCACGCTGGAGAACGAGAATTACGAGATGCCGGAAATGCCGGCCGGATGCGAAGAAGGCATCATCAAGGGCATGTACCGCGTATCGACGGCGAACCCGGACGGGGCGAAGCAGCGGGTGCAGCTCTTCGGCAGCGGGGCCATCCTGCGCCAAGTGCTGAAGGCCCAGAAGCTGCTGGCCGAGAAGTTCGGCATCGGCAGCGACGTGTGGAGCGTCACCAGCTACACGCAGCTTCGCCGCGATGCGCAGGAATGCGAGCGGCTCTCGATGCTGTATCCGAACGAGCCGCCGCGCGTGCCGTATGTGGCGCACGCGCTGGCCGGCGTGGACGGGCCCTGCATCGCGGCGAGCGACTACCTGCGCGTGCTGGCCGAGCAGATCAGCCCCTGGGTGCCGGGCGGGCTGTTCGCGCTGGGGACCGACGGCATGGGCCGCAGCGAAAGCCGCAGCGCGCTGCGGCGCCACTTCGAGGTCGACGCCGAGTTCATCACGCTGGCCGCGCTGCACCAGCTCAAAAAGCAGGACAAGTGCGACGGCCAGTGCGTGGCGAACGCCGTCAAGGAGC
>CAZHIV010000114.1:0-7380 GCA_964532675.1 uncultured Planctomycetaceae bacterium | reverse complement strand
AAACCCCCTTCTTTCCAGGAGAAATACGATGAGAACCTCAACGATCAATTTGATTGCGATTCTGACGATCGTCGCCGTCGCTTTGGCGGCCGGCAGCGTCTCGGCCGGCGGCTTTAGCTTCGGCGGCGGTGGCGGCAAAGGTGGCGGCAAAGGTGGCGGCGGAAGCTTCAAGGTCAGCCTCGGCGGCGGAAATCATAACCACCAAAACCACAAGCACCACAGCCACAAGCACCATGGCCATCACCACCACAAGTACTGCCACTACCCCGTGAAGAAGTACTACGAGCCGACGTACGTCTACGATCAGTGCTACCACCCGTACTACCGCTTCTGCTACGTCCACCCCGGCGACACCTGGTACACGATTGCCAAGCGCTGCTACGGCCAAACGCACCTGTGGAAGCACATCGCCACGTACAACGACCTTGGCCTCAGCAGCTCGGTGCTGGTCCCCGGCCAGCAGCTGCAACTGCCGGTGGTCAACGCCAACGGCACGCTGGCCGCGTCGAACGCCCCCGCCCCGACCGGCTTCGCGCCGCAATCTGCCTCGTTCGGTTCGCAGGGCGCCCCGATCGGACCGCAGGCTCAGGCCATGGCGCCGCAAGCCGCGGCGGCCACGCAGCCGATCAACCCCGCAGCGGCTTCAATCCAGCCGATGAACACGGCGGCCCCCGCAGCCCCGGCCGCAAACATCCGCTCGATCTCCGAGGAGCCGAAGCGGCCCATCGTCACGATCGGCAGCATGCTGGCCCTCGACGGCGAGTCGCTCGGCACCGAGGAAGGCACGGTCCGCCTGCGAATCAGCGGCCTGGCCCTGCCGGTCGAAGTCCTCGAATGGAACGACAGCTCGGTCAAGATCCAGCTCCCCACCCTGGACCTTTCCGAGGCGATCAGCGCCGAACTGGAAGTGCTCCGTGCCGACGGCCGCCTGGCCTCCAATTCGGCGATCGAGCTCTCACCCGCCGCCACGCGGCTGGCCCTCGGCAACTAAGCGAGCAACCCCAACCAACCAAAAGCGAGTCGCCTATGGAACAAACGTCCTACAAAACACACTTCTAAAAACTCTCCCACGCCTCCTGCCGACCGCCTGCCCAAGCTCGCCTTGGGCAGGCGGTTTCTTTTTGGAACAGCGGGGAGCTTGGAGCGCGGAGCTGGGAGCCAGAATTCTGACTCAAGGCTCGTAATCGCGCTAGAACCGGCTTCAAATCGGTAAAAATGAACCGGACGCCAGCCACCCGCCCCCGGTTTTGACACCGGTTCTAGTCACGACAACAGCCGGCCCACCAGCGCGATGATCGGCGCCGCGGCCACCAGCGCCGCGAATACGGCATAGCCCAGCGGCGGTTTCAGCCGGCGCGTTCGCCACACGACCGGCAGCAGTGCGAGCGACGCCGCGCCCATCAACGCCGCGGATAGCAGCATAATCGCCTCGAACGCCCGCGCCGGCTGGGCATCCGGATGGCCCCGTACGTACCAGTGCGCGGCCACGACAATCAAATCGCACACCAGCACGCCCGTCACCGAGACGGTCCAGGCGATAGTCACCGCCTCGCTCGCTCGGCTTTCGGCCGGCTCGCGGCGCCCGTCGGTCCGCGACTTTCTGGGAAGCGTTCTGCGACGGTTCTTTTGCATCACGGTTCGATGAGATCGATTTTGTCGACGGCGGCTAGCGATGACGCTCGTATCGCAAGCAATACGGGCGGGCCGGGTTGCAACGGCCAGATTGTAACCTACCTTTGAATGGCGGTCGAAAGCCCCGTGGCACGCCGACGGTGCGGGCCCGCCACCACTTTTCAACGTTACTCTTCTACCGGACTTGTCCCGTTTTGGCGACCGCATGCAGACTTGCGTCTGCCCGACCGTGTCGCACGCGCGCCAACGGACGACCAGGAATTGATGACGACCGACACCCTGGATATTGATTGCGACGCAATCCGCGGCGCTTTTCGTGAGTGGCATGCCGAACAAGAGCCGCTCGCCGCCGAGCTGACCGAGTCGCTGGCTGCGCTGGCCGCCTACCAGGCGCATTTGGATACGTGGCAGCAGCAGCTTGCCGACCAGCGCGAAGCGCTGCGCGCGGCGCGAGACGAGTTCGCCGCCGAGCGCGCCGCAGCCGAACAGGCCCAGGATGAGTCGCGGGCGGAAGTTTCGGCGGAGCTCGGTGCGGCCCGCGAGAAGGTCGCCTCGCTCACCAGCGCCTTGCTGGCTCGCACTGAAGAGCTCCGGGCGCTCGACGGCCGCCGCGCGGAAATGGCCACCGAGCTGGAGCTGGCCCGCGCCCGCGAGAAGGATTTCACCGCCAAGCTCGAGGAAGTGAAGCAATCGCGGGAAGAGCAGCGCGCGCAGTGGTCCGCCGAGCTGCGGCATTTGCGGACCATGTTGGAGCGCCGGCTCGAATCCGAGGCCGAGCCGTGCCAGGAAGCGGATGCGGCACTTCCGCCGGCACCGCGCCCGCCGGCCGAGCCGGCCGGCCGCTCGCCATCCCATTCGCCCGTCCTCGGCTCGATTGTCGAGCAGTTCGGCAAATTACGTCAGCAGCGCTCGACGCAACGCGCCGCTCTCAACAAGTCAAGGTAACGTCCTATGGCACGCTGGCAACTGTTTACCGCCGACCGTTCCGCTTCTCGTTGGTCGTTTGCCGGAATCGCGGCGGTCGCCGTCGTCGTTTTCACATGTGGTCTGCTTTGGCGGAACGCCGGCCTGCTGGGTGGCGGAGCGGCGCTTTTATGCCTCGTGCTGCGCCGCGTTGGCGACGGCGACGAACCCGCGACGCAGCCTGCGGGCCGCCGACGAATCCGGAACGCTTTCGATAAACCCGTTGGCGACGACCGGCCGCGCCAGCCGGAAAACCCTGAGGCCATTGGAGAGCACGCCGCACGACGCGTCGAACGCACCCTCGGCCAGCCCGGCCCCGCCCAGAGCGCCGACGCATTGGTCGGCGAGCTGCTCGCCACCGGCCGCTACGCGCTGCTGCTGCGCTCTGAAACCAAACAGCATCTAACCCAGCCCGACATCATGCGCGCGATCCGCCAACTCGACGAGGAGATGGCGCTGGTGCCGGCGGGCCGCGTGCTGCTGGGCCAGCTTGCCGAGCAATCCGGCTCGGCCTGCGGCACCGTCGACGTCGACCACAAGCTGATGCAGCGAAACCTGGTGGCCGTCGAGCCGGTGTACCTCGATCGCTTTTGCGTCACGAACGAGCAGTACCAGCAGTTCGTCGACGCCGGCGGCTACGAGCAGCTCGAGTTCTGGCACGAGGAAGCGCTGCCGGCCCTGTTGGACTTTGTCGATCAGACCGGTGCTCCCGGCCCGCGCTACTGGTACGACGGACAGTATGGATCGGGCGACGGGCGGCTGCCCGTGGTGGGCGTCAGTTGGTACGAGGCCTGCGCCTACGCCTGCTGGGCCGGCAAACGCCTGCCCACCGATGCCGAATGGACCAAGGCCGGCGCCTGGCCCGTCGAGGCCGCCCCGGGACGCATCGCCCAGCGCCGCTACCCCTGGGGCGAATCGTTCGACGTCCGCCGCGCCCATTTGTTCGGCGCCGGGTTGCCGCGACCGGTGGCGGTCGACGAGTATCCGGGCGGCGTCACCGTCGGCGGCGTACATCAATTGATCGGCAACGTCTGGGAATGGACCGCCACGCCGCTCGCCGAGCTTGGCGACCCCACGCTGCACGTCTCCGAATCGGTGATGAGCATCCGCGGCGGGGCTTTCGACACGTACTTCGAAAACCAGGCGACTTGCCACTACCAAAGCGGCGAACACCGCCTCTCTCGCCGCCCCAACATCGGCATCCGCCTGGCGCTGGCCATGAGCGACCTGGAAACACAAGAGGACTACGGCGAGGCACCCGCCGAATCCGCAACACACGAAGATCAAACGCCAGCCCACGACGTCGCCCTCCCCTGCTAATTACTACCCTGACCTCCGACCTCCGACCTCTTCCCATGACTCACCTCGCCCAAGTTCCGCTCGAAACGTACCTGCTTGCCCAGCAGGCGGCGCCGATCGCGTGCCTCGTGTGCGACCACGAAAACTGCTGCTCGGCCGCCCGCTGTCGCCATTGCTCGGCGCCGATGAGCCTCGCGCACCAGTCGCAGTCGCTCAAGAAACGGCCGCACATGATTGCCGTTATCGGCGCCAGCGGCGCGGGCAAGACGACGTACCTCGGCTTGCTCATGGACATGCTCACCCGCCACGTGAGCGTGCTGCGCTCCACGGCCCGCGGCCCCATGTCGATCTCCCTCCAGCAAACGACCACCACCGCCCTGGCCACGGGCTGGTTCCCGGAAAAGACTTCCCCGGAGCCCGAACATTGGCACTGGGTCCATTGTCAATTCAATTGCCGCCGGCGCCGCCGGCCGCTGGAGCTGGTGATTCCCGACCTGTCGGGCGACGCCCTGGCGACCGAAACGGAGCGCGCCGGCCGCTACCCCGCGATTCGCTCGCTGCTGACCCATTGCGCGGGCGTGATGGTCCTGGCCGATGCCCAACGGCTGCAATCCGGCGACCACTCGCAGGACTTTGTCGCGCTCAAGCTGCTGTCGCTGATCGGCGAGCTGCGGAAGGACCAGTCCTCGGGCCGCCGCCAGCGCGGCGCGGAGCGCCGGCCGTTGGCCCTGGTGCTGACCAAGGCCGATCATTGCGACGGCCTGCTGCAAAACCCACGCCATTTTGCCGAAGCCCATGCCGACGCGCTTTGGAGCGATTGCAAGTCGCGATTCGGGCGCCACGAAGTGTTCGGTTGCTCGGTAACCGGCGCAACCGCCTATCGAGACAACTACGGCCGACGGCAGCAGGTGCCCCTGCGGATCGAGCCGCACGGAATCGTCGAGCCGTTCGGCTGGCTCATGACGGAGCTGGACGAACATTGGAACAAGCCGGGCGTGGCAGCCAGGCTGTGCGGGCGATAAGCGGCCCAGTTGACTGCCGGCGAGCGATCAACGCACATGAAGTACAAGGAATTCACCGTGTCCCCGGAAAGCCACCTTCCTATCGAACGAACGTCGCCATTGGCACGGGAAAGCGACATCGTGTCGCGGCTGGAATGGCTCGACGACCTGATGTTCGCCGCCATTGACGGCGACCCGGCGTCGCTCCAGGCGGCCGCCGATGCCTGGAAGGCCGCGCGCAATGAGCTGGGCGGCGACGCGCTCGAGGAGACGCGCCGCCAGTACCTGCGCCGCGCGCAAAGTGTGTGGCACGAGCTGCGACACACGCCCAATCACCCGCCGCACAAAGTCTTCGCGGCCATCGAGATCATTTCTCTCTTGGCAGGCAAGTTCGGCTAAAGCGCGAGCGGCGAGGTTTATCCCCGCCGTCCTCCTACTCGCCGCTGGTCTTGCGAAGATGCGCCAGCGCCGCCGCGAGAACCGGATCGGCGGACCCGAAGTCGTCTGGCGACGCGTCCACTGCGATATCGGGCGGCACGCCGACGCCTTCCAGCTCCTCGCCCTCCGGCGTAAGGCTCTTCCACGACGGCAAGAACACGGTGACACCGTTGCCAAGGTCGTGCGGCCTGGGGTTGCCGGAGCTGCCTTGCGACGGGGCGCCGACGATGACGGCCTCGGGCACGCGCTTCATCATCAGCAGAAAGGCTTCACAGCTACTCATCACGGCTGGCCCGCTTAGCACGGCGATCCGGCCCGCGTACCGCGGCGGCTCAGGTTCGATCCACCGCTCGAACACCGGCGTAAAGCCGCTGGAGCTCTTCGGATCACGAAACACGTGCTTCGCGTAAAGCTTCCGTTCGTCAACGAACCGGCCCGCCAATTGTTGAGCCAAGCTTTCGTCTCCGCCTCCGTTGAGCCGAACGTCGATGACGAGCGCCTGCATGCCTCGCAGCTCATTCATGGCCTTCGTCACGGCCTGGCCATTCTCCAGTTTGCCGGGATCCCACGAAGCGACGGCCAGGTAGCCAAGGCCATCGTCCCAATGACCGCTGACGACGGCGCGTCCGTGCTTTTTTAGATGGGGAACCAGCGTCGGCAGCAACTTGTAGTTCGCGTTTGGCGTCGAGGGACGCACGTACGAAGCAATTCTTTGATCCTCCACCTGAAGCCAGATGTGCTTGTCCTGCGCTTTGGCCAAAATGTGGCCGGCAAGTTGGGCAAATTCGAGTGGAGTTGCAGCGGCGACGAGCGAATCTTCGTGGCCCTTCAGCAGCGCATCCCAGTCGACTTCCGTGCGATCTCGATACGAGTACCGGTCTCGGACGGCCGATCGCAATAAGTTGAACGCCCGCCGGTTCTCCTTGGCGGCGAGAATCGGCGCGTCGTCGTCCGCCGGAGCGCTGGCTCCCTCGTCCCCGCCGGTGCGAAACTGAATCGGATAGGGTACTGCCGGCTCACCGGCTTTATTCGTGAAGTTTTGAAACTGGTCGTTATTGATGCTCAGCCAATAGGCATGATTGGGCTCG
Organism: uncultured Planctomycetaceae bacterium; assembly: GCA_964532675.1. GTDB lineage: Bacteria > Planctomycetota > Planctomycetia > Pirellulales > Lacipirellulaceae > JABDGM01. The sequence goes on along the minus strand of CAZHIV010000114.1, from coordinate 959 downwards.
AGCTTCACGCGCATGGCAATGGTCCGCGGGCTGGTCCACTTCGGTTTGCCGCGCATCTCGGGGAACGTTTCGCCCCCTCCGACAATCGACATGCCTCCCTGCGCCATCGCCTGATCGAACGCAATGCGAATCTCAGTCAAATTCGGATCGACATCAATGTCGCCGTTGTCCGGCACGGTCTTCACGACCTTCGGCTGCGCGGCCGCTCCCGCCGTCGCCCACGATGCGATGAAAACTGTCGCCAGGATGCAGATGCGTTTCTTGTGCATGGTGACACCACCTAAACTTGCGACTTGCTTCGCGTGGCCGCCATCGAGTCGAAAAATCGCCGGAAAAGATAGTGGCTGTCGTGCGGGCCGGCCGAGGCTTCCGGGTGGTATTGCACGCTATACGCCGGCAGCTCGCGGTGCGACAGGCCCTCGATCGTCCGGTCGTTGAGGCTGCGGTGCGTCACCTCGAGGAAGCCGGGCAGCGAATCCTCGGCCACCGCGAACCCGTGGTTCTGCGACGTAATCTCCACCGCGCCCGTTTCCAAGTTTTGCACCGGATGGTTCGCGCCGCGATGGCCGAACTTCAGCTTGAACGTTTTCGCGCCGCACGCCAGGCCGAGCAACTGGTGGCCCAGGCAGATGCCGAACACCGGCTTCTTGCCCAAGAGGCCGCGGATCGTGCCGATCGCGTACTCCAGCGGCTCCGGGTCGCCCGGCCCGTTGGAAAGGAATATGCCGTCCGGCTGCTGCGCGAGGACGTCGTCTGCCGTCGCCGTCCCCGGCAGGATCGTCACCCGGCACCCCAAGTCCACCAGGTGCCGCGGAATGTTCCACTTCATCCCATAATCGAGCGCCACCACGTGCGGCCGCATCGAGGGTTCAGGGTTAGGGGTTGGGGGTTGAGGATATTATGGCCGAACCCCCAACCCGGAACCCGGAAACCACCCCGTCAAAATCGTCCACGCGCGC
>CAZHIV010000113.1:0-3840 GCA_964532675.1 uncultured Planctomycetaceae bacterium | reverse complement strand
GTTTCGCATAGAATTCGCCGTCTTTCAAGGGTAGGTCAGGCTGTGCCTGACGACCAAAACACCGAGCAAACACCAAGTAGTGTCAGGCACAGCCTGACCTACGCCTACCTCCGTCCCATGCCACAGAAGACTCGCTATCTCGCCGCAGCGAAGAAATACGAAAAGCCGATGGTCCGCTTCCTCCGCGACCTGGTGGCGATTCCCTCGGAATCGGCGGAGGAAGGCCCCGTCATTGCGCGGATCCGCGAGGAAATGGAGCGGGTCGGGGCGTTCGACCGAATCTGGGTCGACGGCCTGGGCAATTTGTTGGGGCAGGTCGGCAAGCCGGGCCGCGGTAAAAAATTGATCGCCATCGACGCCCACGTGGACACGGTGGGCGTCGGCGAGCGGAGCGAGTGGAAGCACGATCCGTACAAGGGCAAGGTGGCGGGCGGCAAGGTGTGGGGCCGCGGGGCAGGGGACCAGGAAGGGGCGATCCCCGCGATGGTGTACGCGGCAAAAATCGTCCGTGATTTGGGCGTCGATCTATCCGAGTTCTCGCTGTTGATGACGTTCACCGTGATGGAAGAGGACTGCGACGGACTGTGCTGGCAGTACATCGTCAACGAGGACAAAATTCGGCCGGACGTCGTGGTGGTGACCGACTCGACCGATTGCAAAATCCTCCGCGGCCAGCGCGGGCGGATGGAGATCGGCGTCACGTGCAAGGGCCGCTCGTGCCACGGGTCGATGCCCGAGAAGGGCGACAACGCCGTCTACAAAATCGCCAAGGTCGTGCGCGAGATCGAGGCGCTCAACGATCGGCTCGCCGGCGACGATTTTTTGGGCAAGGGCACGATCACGGTCAGCTACATCGACTGCAAGACGCCGAGCCTGTGCGCCGTGCCGGGGCAGGCCTACATCCATCTCGATCGCCGGCTCACCGTGGGCGACACGAAGAAGTCGGCCGTCGCGGAAGTAAAGGACGCCGTCAAGCGGGCCGGCGTCGAAGCGAAGGTGGAAGTGCTCCGCTACGCGCGGCCCAGCTACACCGGCCTGGTCTACGAAACGGAAAAGTACTTCCCGATGTGGTGCGAGGCGGAGGATTCGCTGCCGGTCCGCTCGGCCGTCAGCACCTACCGCGAAGTGCTCGGCAGGGCGCCCCAAGTGCACCGCTGGACGTTCAGCACGAACGCAGTTTCCATTGCCGGGATGTACGGCATCCCGTGCGTCGGCTTCGGCCCGGCGCCGGAAAGCGTCGCCCACACGGTGAACGACTCGGTGCCGATCGAGCACCTGGTAGACTGCGCCGCGTTCTACGCCGCATTCGGCCCCGCCTACTGCGACCTCGCAGCCGGCCGAGCCAACGGCAAACCGCCAAAGAACAAACGCATCCAATAAACATTTGTTATTCACCACTGAGACACAGAGGGCACGGAGAAGAGTCTTTGGCTTTCTGTCTTCTCCGTGCCCTCCGTGCCTCTGTGGTGAACATAATCCGCTTTTGAGGTGAGTAAGTCTATGGCCAATTTGAAGGGCAAGGATTACATCGAGACACAGGACCTGTCGGACGACGAGCTACAGCAATTGCTCGATACGGCCGCGGAATTGAAGGACAAGTATCATCGCGGCGAGCCGACGCTGCTGTTGCCGCATCAGACGGCGTTCCTCTTGTTCTTCGACAAGTCGACGCGCACGCGCAATGCCTTCGAGGCCGGCATGACGCAGCTGGGCGGGCACGCGCACTTTCTCGATTCGGACGCCACCCAGATCAGCCACGGCGAGACGCCGGAGGACACCGGCCGCATCCTGGCCGCGATGGGCCACGGCATTTGCATCCGGCACGACCTCGTGTTGAACGAGGGCAACACCTACATGCGCCGCATGGCCGACGCGGCCAACGTGCCGATCATCAACATGCAGTGCGACGTCGACCATCCCACGCAGACGCTGGCCGACCTGATGACGATCCGCGAGAGGTTCGGCACGAACCTCAAAGGGCTGAAGATTGCCGTAAGCTGGGCGTTCGCGCCGTCGTACGCCAAGCCGCTGAGCGTGCCGCAGGGACTCATTACGCTCATGACGCGGTTCGGAATGCACGTTTCGCTCGCGCATCCGCCCGGCTACAAGCTGATCGACCGCACGGTGGAAGCGGCCGGGGCGAACGCTGCCGCCAGCGGCGGTAAGTTCGAGATTATCGACGACATGGATGCCGCGTTTCAGGACGCCGACGTCGTCTATCCCAAGAGCTGGGGCGTGTACGATCTGATGCTGGAACGCCAGCAGGCGAAGACCAAGGAAGAAGTCGACAAGAACCAGAAGGCCTGCCTGGCCATTAACGCCAAGTACCAGGACTGGATTTGCGACGAGCGGCGGATGGGGCTCGCCAAGAAGGAAGCCGTTTACATGCACTGCCTGCCCGCCGACCGCGGCTCGGAAGTGACCGACGCGGTGATCGACGGCCCGCAGTCGATCGTCTTCCAGGAAGCAGAGAATCGGCTGCACACGGCAAAGGCCATCATGGCCAGCACGATGCGCGAACGGCCGTTTTAACCTCTTTACCACGACGACACGACGAGCACGACGAGAAGGACAAAATTCTATCTGTTTTTTTGACAGGATTAACAGGATTGCCGGGATGACAATTAAAAGTGTGCGACCGCTGGGATAGCAAATCCTGTCAATCCTGTTGATCCTGTCTAGTTTTCTTCCGTCGTGCTCGTCGTGTCGTCGTGGTGAAAACCATGTCGGATGTGCGGAAAAGACTCGTCGTGGCTCTGGGCGGGAACGCCATCAGCGCGCCCGGCAAGGTCGGCACGATCGACGAGCAGTTTGCCCAGGTTAGCGAGACGGCCGAGGTGCTTTGCGACGCGATCGAGCGGGGCTACCAGCTCATCGTCACGCACGGCAACGGGCCGCAGGTGGGCAATATTCTGCGTCGCGTGGAGCTTGCCCGCAGCGAGCTGTACCCGATTCCGCTCGAAGTGTGCGTGGCCGATACGCAAGCCGGCATGGGCTACATGATCGCCCAGTGCCTGTCGAACGCGATGAACCGGCGCAATCTCACCTGCGACGCGACGGCGGTCGTCACGACCGTCCTCGTCGACGCCGAGGACCCGGCATTTCAGGAGGCGACGAAGGCGATCGGCCCGGCGATGACGGCGACCCAGGCCGAGTCGCACCGTGCGAACGACGGCTGGCAGATTCGCGATGAGGGCGGCGGCCGGTTCCGCCGCGTCGTGCCCTCGCCGCTGCCGCGAAAGATCGTCGAGATGCCGGCCATCGAGCGGCTCATCGACGCCGGGCAGATCGTCGTCTGTTGCGGCGGCGGCGGGATCCCCGTGGCCGTCGACTCGCTGGGCCGCGTGCGCGGCGTGGCGGCGGTGATCGACAAGGACCGCACGACGGGCCTCTTGGCCTGCCACCTGCAAGCGCCAACGCTCGTCATTCTCACGGCGGTCGAGCACGCCTGCCTCAACTACGGCAAGCCCGATGAACGGCCGCTCGAGCAGATTTCGGCCGGCGAAGCCGAAAAGCACCTCAGCGCCGGCCACTTCGGCGCCGGCTCGATGCGACCCAAAATCGAGACGGCCATCGATTTCGTCCGCCGCTCGCCGCACGCAGACGCCCTCGCCATCATCGCCCACGTCAACCGCTTCGCCGCCGCCCTGGACGGCAAAAGCGGCACGAGGATCGTGCGAGCGTGAATGAAACCGCCGATGGACGCTGATAAACGCAGATTCTATTTCATCCGCGTGTATCCGCGTTCATCTGCGGTTAGAGCAATTTCACTAAATGCGTAGCCGTTGTTTCGTCGAATTCATCGCGAAAACTGTGGGATTGTCCGCCACATGTCAGAGC
>CAZHIV010000112.1:0-3144 GCA_964532675.1 uncultured Planctomycetaceae bacterium | reverse complement strand
GCCCGGTACATACATCTCGGCCAGGGCCAGGCTCAGGGCCTTCTCGCTGCGCGAGCCCTCCACAGCGCCCAGGGATAAAACTGCGCGTCGCGAACCTGCGGCACGGAGTGAGCGCTCACCAGGGCCGTGCTTGACGGGTGTGCTAGCTTGAGTGGCGGATCCGTTCGGTTCGTCAAGCTGGAGGTCAGGCGTGGTAGGCAAGTCTTCGTCCGAGAAGCAGGCCCAGTGGCGGCGGCGGTTGCGTCGGTTTCGTTCCTCCGGGTTGACCGTCGCGGCGTTTTGCGCCGCCGAAGGCGTGTCGGTCCCCTCGTTCTATCAATGGCGGCGGAAGCTCGCGGGCTCGACGCCTCGGCTCGCGGGCTCGAGTCGCCCGGCGTCGCGGCGCTCGGCGCAGAGTGCCCAGCGGGCGTTTCAGCGCATCGTCGTCACGCCGGCGCCGGCGATGTCGGTGCGGCTTCCCGGCGGTGTCGAGATCGAACTTCCCACGGCTCATCCCGAGACCGTGCGGACCCTCGTCGCCGCACTGCTGGGCTCACGGCCGGCGGATTGAGGTCGACGCGACCCGGAAAGCCGCTCTTGACCATTGAGGACACGTTACCGAGTAAACGATGCTCAACATCGCGTCTCATGTCGCCATCTATCTGCACACGGAGCCGGCCGATCTGCGCAAGGGATTTGACGGTCTGGCGGGGATCGTCCGCGGCCAGTTCGGGGGCGATCCACTCGACGGCAGTTTGTATTTGTTCTTCAATCGCCGCCGCGACCGGCTGAAGATTCTGCACTTCGACGGCACGGGCTATTGGCTGTACTACAAGCTGCTCGAAGCGGGCACGTTCGAAATAATCGCCTCTGCGGACCGCCGCGTGCGGATTGACGCGGTGCAACTGGCGATGCTGTTGGGCGGCATCTCGCTGGCCGGCGCGAAGCGCCGCAAGCGTTACGCCCGCGCTTCGTGAACGCCGCGTCGTTGACGGCGCGTGAACTCGCGAGCGCGCCAGAACGTGTGAAGGCCAGAACGCGTGAACGCGCAGGCACGGCGAGAACTTTTTTTGCGAATTGGGCTTCACCTCCGCGCGCGACTCGTTATGTTTACTTCGCATGAGCCACGACGAGCGCGCCATCGCGATCCCGAATGACTTGGCCGCCTGTCAGGCGCTCGTCGTGCAACAGGCCCAGACGATCGAGTCGCACACCCACACGATCGAGTCGCACGAGCAGACGATCGACGAGTTGGTGCAGAAGAACGCGGCGATCGCGCGGGAGAAAGAGACGATCGCCCTGGCCTTCGCCGAGTTCGTGCAGCGGGCCTTCCGCCGGCGGAGCGAGCGGTACCTGGCCGATCCCAATCAGATGCGGCTTGACTTCGGCGATTCGAACGAAGCGGCCGACGCCGCCGCCGGCTTGGCCCAAGCGGTCGAAGAGCAGGCGCAGACGATTCCTGAGCACCAGCGGCGCCGCCCGCGCCGCCAGCCGCGCCGCGAAAAACTTCCCGACCACTTGCCGCGCTACGAAGTCGAGGCCCCGGCGCCCGACGAACTGCAGCACTGCCCGACGCACGGCGCGCGGACGATCATCGGCTACGACATCACGGAAACGCTGGAATTTCAGCGGCAGTTCCTGCGGGTGCGGGTGACGAAGTATCCGAAGTTCGCCTGCCCGGCCGAGCCGGCCTGCGGCATCGCTTCGCCCGAGCGGCCGACGAGCCTGGTCGAGGGCAACCGCTACGACACGAGCGTCGCGGCCGAAGTGATCACCGGCAAGTACGGCTACCACATGCCGACGTATCGCGAGCAGGACTACTTCGCCGGCTGCGGCTGGACGCCCAGCCGCTCGACGCTCTTGAATCTGCTGGCGGCCTCGGCGTTCGTGATTGGCCCGCTGATCGCCCACTTCCGGCGCTGCGTGCTCGACAGCGGCCGGGTGGGCACGGACGACACGCCGGTGACGCTGCTCTTGCCGCCGGGCGGCTGTCACAATCTTCCGCCGCCGATCGCCGGCGACGCGAAGTCGCAGCGGATTCACGAGGTGTTTTCCGAGGCGCTGGCCGCGGGCAAGCCGAGCGTCACGGCGCGGATGTGGGCCTATCGCGGCATCACGGTGCCGTTGAACGTGTTTGACTTCACGGTCTCGCGGCATCGCGACGGCCCCGATCTGTTCCTGCAAAACTTCCGCGGCACGCTGCTGGCCGATTGCTACGCGGGCTATGCCGGGATCGCGCTGCGCTCGGAGGGGGCGATCACGCGGGCGGCCTGCGCGGCGCACGCGCGGCGGAAGGTGTTCGAGGCCCGCGACGGCCATCCGCGCGAAGCGAGCTGGCTGCTGGCCCGCTTCCAGCAACTTTATGACGTCGAGGATCGCGCCCAGACGATGTCGGCCGATGAGCGGTTGCTGCTGCGCCAAAGCGATGCGGCGCCGGTCTGGGACTCGATCGACGCGTGGCTGCACAGCGACGCCATGGCCAACGACGTGCTTCCCAAGAGCAAGCTGGGCGAAGCGCTGCGTTATTTGCGCAACCAGTGGGATCCGCTGCGCGTCTACTTGAGCGACGGCCTGTTGCCGATCGACAACAACGAGACGGAACAGTTGATGAAGCAGGTGGCGCTGGGCCGCAAGAACTGGCTGTTCATCGGCAGCGTGGCCGCCGGCGAGCGGGCCGCCGACCTGATGACCCTGGTGAGCAGTGCCGTGCGCAACGACTTGGACGTCTGGGCCTATGTGAAGGACGTCCTCGATCAACTCCTCGCGGGCGAGACGAATTACGACCTACTTCGCCCCGACGTCTGGCGGCAAAGGCACCCCGAAGCGATCCGCCAATACCGCGTCCAAGAACGCCGCGACCGCGCCGATCGCAAACAGCGCCGCCGCGCCACCCGCCGCCGGCAATCCCCCTGACCCCGCACCCTACGCCCGCGCCCGACACAACACCGCCCGCCAGCCATGGCACCGGTGGGCGCTCACGCAAAACCAACAAACTCGTGGAGCAAGGACGCCCCGATGGATCAGTCTATTGGCTATGGACTGGCGGATGCAAGTGAGAGTACCCCACGACAAGTCGCCGAGAGGATCGTCGATGCGGCGTGGCTGTCCGTGCGGCCGATGCTGATCGGCGCGGTGCAGAATGTTTTCGCCAATCCGATCGGTCCG
>CAZHIV010000111.1:0-3466 GCA_964532675.1 uncultured Planctomycetaceae bacterium | reverse complement strand
TGAACGCAGCCAGCGGCACGATCGAAACGAGAAGCATTGCCAGCGCCAAGCCGAATTCATCCGTGTTGAACGACAGCAGCGATACGGAAACCACGCCCCAGAGACTCGCCGTCAGCGACGCGAGCTTCCACTTGTGCTCGTGCCACTCTTTCCACGCCAGGCTGTGCCAGATGGTTCGCATAGTGAATTCCAATTTAGCCCCGGGCGAATCGCCCGGGGCTAAATGTGCGGTTGTTCATCAAAGCGGCTGCAGCTCCGCTTGCGGTTTAGCTGCCGCCCCGTCGCCGCGCCGCCCGGCGACGTAGGCCTCGAAAATCTCGTCGAGATTCAAATCCACCACGCGATGTTCGACCCCATCGCGGCCGATCGTGCCGAGTGCGTCTTCTGCATCCTCGACCGTAACCGCCACACGGTCGCCGTCTTCTCGCTCGTCCAACAGCTTCACATTGGAACGCAACCCGGCGTACGCTTCGCGACTCACGATAATCTGTTTTACATCCCGGCGAAGTGTTTCCGTGTCGGCCTGCCGCACGATCCGGCCGTGGTCCAGGATCGCGACTTCGTCGGCCACCGGCTCGACCTCGTAGAGCAAATGCGAGCTGTAAAACACCGTTCGCCCCTCGCCCTGCAGGTGCGTGATCAGGTCGCGGTTGAACTGCTTGCGCATGATCGGATCGAGCCCCAGCGCGGGATCGTCCAGGATCACGAGCTCCGGCCGATGCGCCAGCGCGAGCACCAGCCCGAGCCGCACGTTCTGCCCCTTCGACAGATGCTTGATCCGAGTCCGCAGCGGCAGCTCGAAATCCCGCAGGTATTTCAGCGCCAGGTCGTGGTCCCACGTGGGATAGAAAGGCGCGATGAACCGCACGATCTCCTCGACGCGCATCCAGCCGTACATCGTCTGGTCCTCCGCCAGGTAACCGATTCGGCGGCGTAATTCCAGCGGCTGGGCTTGCGGATCGAGGCCCAGCACGCGAATCGCTCCGTCGTCGCGCTTCAACAAGCCCAGCAGCAGGCGGATGGTCGTCGTTTTGCCGGACGCATTGCGGCCGAGGAATGCAAACGTCTTGCCGCGTGCTACCCGCAGCGTCACGCCGCGCAGGACGTCGGTCCTTCGAAACGATTTGTAAACTGCCTGGAGATCAATCGCCGGTTCGTTCATCGTTTCGGTTCCTCGATCGTGCCCGCCGGCTCGCGCGCCGCGACGCCGTCGGCCGCCTCGGCCAGCAATTCGTGCAATTCGTCGGCAGAGAGTCCCAGCCCGCTCGCTTGCCGGGCTATTTGCCGCAATTCGTCGACGAGCCGCGCGCGATGAGCGGCCAGCCGGTTGCCTGACGATCGCGCGGCAACGAACGTACCCTGGCCATGCCGCATTTCCAGCAGCCCGACGCCGCTCAAGCGTTCGTACACCCGCAGCACCGTGTTCTGGTTGACCGCCAATTCCCGCGCGAGCTCCCGCACTGAGGGCAGCCGCTCGCCCGGCCGCAGCCCCCCCGACGCGCAGAGCGCCGCAATTTGATCGGCAATCTGCCGAGAGATCGGCACGGCGGAGCCCTTTTCAATCCGCAAGAACATGGAAAAACCCCGCGGGAAAGCGCTAGTGACCACAGTACTATAACAGTAGTGGCGCGGCTGTCAAGAGGTTTGTAGTCCGGTGCTCGCCGCGTCGCCTCAGGGCGTCGCCAGCGGCGTGCTCTTGGGAGGGGCCAAGGCGGAAGCGGCGCCCCCCGGATATTGGCCCTCGGCATCGCGGAGGCAGCGCCCGATCTGCCGGACGGCCTGCCGCAGGCGGGCTTCGTTTTCGACGAGCGACATTCGCAGGAATCCTTCCCCGGCGGGGCCGAAACCGCTGCCCGGGCTCACCGCCACGTTCCCTTTTTCCAGCAGCAGCATGCCGAAATCCATGGTGCTCATCCGCGAGCGCCAGGGTTCGGGGATCGGCACCCAGCAAAACATGCTGGCCTTGGGCGGCGTCATCGGCCAGCCGATGCGGGCCAGGCTCTCGCACAGCGCGTCGCGGCGGCTCTGGTAAATGGCCGCCTGCGACTCCACGCCCGCATCGCCCTGGCGCAGTGCCATGATGGCCGCGATCTGGACGGCCTGGAACATGCCGTAGTCGTAGTACCCCTTGATCGTGGCCAAAGCCTTGATCATCTCGCGATTGCCCGCGCAGAAGCCCACCCGCCAGCCGGCCATGTTGTAGCCCTTGCTCATCGTGGTGAACTCGACGCCGACCTCCGCCGCGCCGGGCGACGCCAGAAAGCTCGGCGGCTGGTAACCGTCGAACGCCACGTCGGCGTAGGCGAAATCGCTGATCACCGCGAAGCCGTACTTGCGCGCGAGCTTCACCACCTCGTCGTAGAACGGCTGCTCGACGCAGGCGGTCGAGGGATTGTGCGGGTAGTTGAGAATCACGAGCTTCGGCCGCGGGTAGAGGTGCTCGCAGGTGTAGGCGATGTTGGCGAGGAACTTGTCGTGATCGCGGACTTCCAGGGCGATGACGTTGCCCGACGCCAGCGCCACCGAATAGACGTGGATCGGGAAATAGGGCGCCGGCACGATGGCGGTGTCGCCGGGGCCCATCATGGCCAGGCACATGTGGCTGAAGCCCTCTTTCGAGCCGAGGCAGACGATCACCTCTTCGTCCGGATCGAGGCGCACGCCGAACCGCTTGAAATACTTCGACGCCACTTCGCGGCGCAGATTGGCGATGCCGTTCGATTTGCTGTAGCCGTGGTTGCGTGGGTCGCGGGCCGCCTCGGCCAGCTTTTCGACGACGAAATCTTCCGGCGGATCGGAGGGGTTGCCCATGCCCAAGTCGATCACGTCGTCGCCGGCCCGCCGCTTGTTGTAGAGCAATGCGTTGATCCGCCCGAACAGATACGGCGGCAGCCGGGTGACGCGCTCAGCCACCTGGATCCCCAGCGGCGGTTCATGCGACGGGTTGTTCGCGTCGGTCGGCATTGGCGAGTGGGAAGTCGTCGGTTCGCGGGGCGTTAATGTTCTCTCAAACTCAGTATACTGCCGCGCGGTGGCGGGCCAAAGGACGTTCGCGGGCGGCTGGCCCGCGGCGGTACTTGGTCGCGGGCCAGCGTCGTATTATGCTTGTGCTATCGGCAGGATGGTTCGAGCGACACGTTACCGGGAGGTTGATATGAAACTCAGGACAAGTTTGGCGGCCGGTTGGCTCGGCGCGGCGGCGTGTGGGGTGGTGTTGCTGGCGGGGTGCGATTTGGGATTGGATGAACCCAGCAACCGATACGAGGCACTCAACATCGAGACGAAAAAACTCATCGAAGTCCTGGAACAGATTAACGACGAGGCCTCGGCCAAGGCGCACCAGGCGGAGCTGGAGGAAGCGGCCGACCGGGTTCGCGACGTCCAGCAGCGAATCGCGGAAGTGGCAGCCAAGCGGGCCGAGCGGGGCGGCGGCGGAATGGGCAACGTCACCAATTTCCGGCAGGCC
>CAZHIV010000110.1:0-9645 GCA_964532675.1 uncultured Planctomycetaceae bacterium | reverse complement strand
ACTTCAAGACTGACAGACCACTAGGCACAAACTTCCCGACACGACGTCACGAGTGCCAAGATGACCGTTTCTCAATCTCCGCCGCGACCCCGCCGCGTGTCACCGCAAAAGGGCGGCGCCTCGATCAACCGCATCGTCGAGAACGATCTCATCCGCCGCGTCAGCCCGGATGAGTATCGCGAGAAAATCCGCGAAGTATACGGCGGGCCGAAAGGGGCGATGCTCGCCACGTGCAGTATGCTCTCGCTCCACGTGCCGCTGGGCAAGCGATTGTTTCGCACCCGAAAGTTTGACCTGCGGGGGATGAAATCCATCCTGGACGTCGGCAGCGGGGCGGGCCAGATCGCGCAGCATTTGCTCGATTTCGCCGACGCGGACGCCGAGATCACCTGCAGCGACCTGTCGCAGCGCATGCTGCGCCGCGCGCGGCATCGGCTCCGCAGCGTCCGGCCCGCATTCGTCGCCGCCGACCTCTCGGCATTGCCGTTTGCCGACGCGTCGTTCGACGGCGTGACGTGCGGCTACGTGCTGGAACATCTGCCCGACCCGGCGCAGGGACTTAGCGAGCTGGCCCGCGTCATGCGCTCCGGCGGCCGCATGCTGCTGCTCACCACGGAAGACAGTTTTGCCGGCGCCTGGACGAGCCGCATCTGGTGCTGCCGGACGTACAACCGGGACGAGCTCATGCGGCTGTGCGAGTCGTTCGGCCTGCGCTGGAAGAAGGAGCTCTGGTTTACGCCCGTTCACCGCGCCATCCGCGCCGGCGGCATTTGCGCCGTGCTGGAGAAGTCATGACGGCGGCCACTTACGGCTAAGCGGCAAGCGGCAACGTGCTATCGTATCTCGGACCGTCAGAGCAGAGGGCTCAGCTTCGCGCCGCGGCCGCCGGTCTTTCGCCGGTGCGGCCGGGCTCGAATGGATATCGCAACACCGCGGCCATCGCGCCGCCGCCGGGTAAAAGCTTCGCATCCAAAGGTTCGACCGTGCCACTCGTCCGCAGCACCAGCGTCGCCGCCAGATTTACCAGATCCTCGCCGTCATCGCGAGGCGGTTCGTCCACCTCGACTGCCAGTCGTTCCGGCTCGAAGCTGCCCGTCACTTGGGCATCCAAGTCGATGAGCAGCGTATCGATGGCGCCCGCGTGTGCCGCCACGACCACGTCTTCGGCACGGTCGAGCGCCTGCCGGAGCGAAATGGAATTGCCAAATTTATCCAGCGCGGCGTCACGTCGCCGCTGGATCATGGACTCGACCAACGGCCAGGCCCGCTCCTGGATGTCTCGCGGCGACCAAAGCTCAGGATTGCCGGCCACCGGCGTCGGCAGCAAATGCGCGTAGCTGTTGGCCTCTTGATAAATGGGAAACAGGTAATCGACGCCGGCGAAGATCAACGGCTCGCTGCGCAGACGCAGCACGTCGGCGAGAGCCCGGTCTATCTCGCGGCAAAACGCCAGGATTTCTTGCTTGGATTCGTCCGGCGCGCCCCCTTGCCCGTGGAACACGAGGCCTTGCTTTCCCGGCGTGCCGCGCGCTGCCGAATGCTGCTGCCGGCTCGGCTCCGGTTCATCCAACCCCAACGCTTCCTGGCGGCTCGTCGGCAGGCCAGGCACCTCGACCTCCTCGATGCCCCCCCGTCTGCCAAAGAACAGCCGTACGTCGTTTTGGCTCACGGCCAATACGAAGTAGGGGGCATCGTTGTTGATCCAACCCAGCAATGGGATTAAGTGAAAATTGGAGCCCACCGTGCAGATTTCGTCGCAGCGCGTCGGCAGCCGCAACACACGTACTCCGTTTGGCCCGATAAAGATGGCAAGGCTGGGCCCCTGCTCTTTCCACTCGTTTCTCTCGTCGAGTAGCTCGGTCGCCGAGGCGATCAGCTGCCGGGCCGCCGCGGACTTCATTCCTGCACCGATAAGCTTCCGTTCGGCGGTGCCGGCGAGATTCTTATAGCGAATCGCGTTCTGCTGAAATTCCGCGCCGTTGTAGGTCGGCATGTACATCGATACGAGGTGCTGTTCTCCGGACGTCTCGGCAAGCTCCATCAAGTCCCTAAGATTGAGCATTTTCATAATCGCTGATCCTTCCTAAATGTTGCTTTCAAGTGTTACCGCGGCCACATTACAATCAAACGCCCGATGGGAACGTCTCCGAAATGTTGCGGTTGTGATTGCGGAGCCATTCGGCGGATCAGATTCGGTGAATCGAGCGGGCCTTGGACGTGCCACGTGGTTCTCCGTTCGCGTCAACGCCGTGATCGTGATTCGAGTTCAAATGGCGAACGAACCATTCGCCTGCCCGCTGGGCCACCGCTTCCAGCATGCCGGGCTCTTCGAAGAGGTGGGTTGCGGCGGGAATCACGACTAGCTCGCGATGGCGGGCCTGGTGCAGCTCGTCGTACGCCGCACGATTCAGCTCGATCACTGGCCGATCCAGCCCGCCGACAATCAGCAGCGTGGCGGCCTTCACCTTCGGCAGGGCGTCGCCGGCGAGGTCGGGCCTTCCGCCGCGCGAGACGACGGCGGGAATCTGGTGCCGCTCGGCCGCCGCCCTGAGGGCCGCCGCCGCGCCGGTGCTGGCGCCGAAGTAGCCGATGCGGAAGTCGTGTCTGGCGCGATTGTGGCCCAGCCAGTCGGAGACCAGCAAAAGTCGCTTAGTCAACAGGTCGATATCGAAGCGATGCTGGGCCGTAAACGCATCCACGCGCTCCTCGCCGGGCGTCAATAAATCGACCAGCAGCGTCGCCATGCCGCGGCGTTGCAGCGACCCCGCCACGAACTGATTCCGCGGGCTGTGCCGGCTGCTGCCGCTGCCATGAGCGAACACCACGGCCCGCTGCGCCCCGTCCGGTATCGAGAGCGTTCCGTAAATGAAATCCTTGCCCGTATCGATTCGGACCGTTTCCTCAAAGACTGAAGCGTTCATAACGACCTCGGGCTGGCGGCTACGCGTGCTGCCGGTGGGATGCCTCCTCCAGCAAGATTCGTACCGTGCTGTCGGACGTCGGAGAGAAGTCGTCGTACCACATCCCAACGGCCATGAAATGCTGGGGCGTGACGGCGCATACGATTTCGTCGACCTCGTCGCCCAACTCCGCGCACGTTTCGGATGCGCCGACTGGAACCGCAACCACGAGCCGCCTGGGCTGTTGCTTTCGTATGGCGGCCACGGCGGCCCGCACCGTGGAGCCCGTCGCCAGGCCGTCGTCGACCAGGATCACGGTTCGGCCCCGAAGGACAGGGGCCGGTTGCCCATCGCGATAAGCGTCGCGCTGCCGCTGGATGGTTTGCCGCTCCCTCCGGGCCACATCATCGAGGATATCCTCCGTGATGCTTAGCGAGCTGACGAGATCGTCATTTAGAACGACGACGCCCCCGTCGGCAACCGCGCCCATGGCCAGCTCTTCGTGACCGGGCACACCCAGCTTTCGCACCAAAAAGATGTCAAGCGGTGCGTCGAGCGCCTTGGCCACCTCGAAGGCGACCGGCACGCCACCGCGCGGCAGCGCCAACACCAAAACGCCAGGCCGCTCGCGGTATGTTTGCAGCTTCCGGGCAAGAAACTGGCCAGCTTCAAAACGATCGCGGAAAATCATGGGTTGGTGAAAAAGTGAGGCGGTGAACTGGCGGGTTGATGTTTCGTCATTACCCGCACCCGTACCCGCACCCGACTGATTGTGCAAACCGTGCGCCTAATCGGCGCAACCTGCATTGCTAAGTCCGCTTCCGCCAGCAGTTGTGGTGAGACGCGGGGGCTCAAGGGCGACAATTCGTCGGCTTACAAGCCGATGCGCCGAGCTGCTCCGGCGACAACCAAAGATGCGAATGCGGCAGAGCTTGAACGAACGAGAAATCCGCTAAACCCGGTCGCCCGCGGCGCGCAGCGTAAGCACCGCGATTTCGGGCGGGCAGTTCCAGCGGATCGGAGTTAGCGACGATGTGCCCCGGCTCACGTGCAGCACCGTGTTGCCCGCGCTGAAGGCGCCCGACGCGTAGCGCACGCCGTGCAAGCTAGGGGCCACAATCGGGCCCAGCAACGGCAAGCAGATCTGGCCGCCGTGGTTATGACCTGCGAGCAACAGGTCGACGTCGTTCGCCTGCGCCCAGGCGAGTTGATCGGGCGAGTGCGAGAGCACGATGCGCAGCGGCAGCCCCTTTGCATCGCGCTTGGGGCATCCGCGGAGATCGGCGGCCGGACGGTGCCAGGGGAGCTCGTTGCCGGCCAGGATGACCGGCGTGTTGCGAATCGTACGCTTCTGCCAGGCGCCGCCCAGGTGAACCAGGCCGGCATCTCTCAGTGCCGCCGTTAGGCGCTGGCGCGGGATATGCCGATCGTGGTTGCCGAGAACGTAATAGACGCCCTCGCGGGCCTCGAGGCGGCCGAACGTGTCGCCGACCCAATCGAGACATTCGCCGCGCTCGACGAGGTCGCCGGTGATCGCCACAAAGTCGGCGTCGCAACGATTCACTTCTTCGACCACTCGCTCGAAATACGCCTTGGCGATCCGTCCCGACATGTGCAGGTCGGAGATGTGTACGATCCGCAGGCCTTCGTACGCGGGCGTCAATCGGGGAATTGCGATTTGCTTTTCCTGAACGCAGATCGAGAGGGCTTCATTGCCCGGCAGCCGGCTTAGCCACCGCGGTATTCCGGGCGACGTAAGAGGGCCGGCGTTTTCGCTGGCAACATCGATTCGCGCCGTGTGGTTCGAGCACAGCGCCCCGCGCCGCTCCGGATGAACGCGCCATCGCCAGCGCTGCACCGCCGCAAGGAGGCAAATAACGGCACACACGGAAAGGTAATCCCAGGCAACGGCCGGCGCCAGGCCGGCGGCGGCGAACGACCACTGACGAACGAACACGATCGCGATGGCAAGCGGCACGGCGACAAACAGCAAGCCGCAGAATGCCGTGAGCGCATCAACCCAGCGGCGATGGATGCCCAGCCCGTGCACTCGATTGACCAGCCCCACCCATAGGATGACGTGCCCGAGCGTGCCCAGGATTAGAATCGCGGCGTACATGGTACGAATGTGAACAGGCGCTCGCGTGAGGATGCGGAAGCCGAATGGACAAGCGTCGTTCTCACCCGCTCACGGTTTCCCTTGTGTGGTCCCGGACACGAGCTGCTCGACCGTTTCGAGTAATTGATCGAGCCGGAACGGCTTGTACAGCACGGCCAGCAATCCGGCTTGGCGCGCCTTGACGATCGAATGTCCCGGGTCGTATCCGAATCCCGTCATCAGGGCCATGGGTACCCGCTCCATCATTTCCTTGAGCTTGAGCAGCAGCTCGAAACCGGACATATCGGGCAGGCGAATGTCGGCGATGATGGCGTCGTAATGCTGTTCGGCCGACAGGCTGCGGACCATGAACTGGGCTTCACTACCGTCGTGGGCCGTCTCCACGATGCATCGAAAGCGTTCCAGCAGGGCGTGGGCGGCGCTGCGGACGCTCTCGTCGGCATCGATGACCAGCACTCGTCGGCCCACGAGCGCCGGCCGCAGCTCGACACGTGCCGAATGCGGCTGGGCCTCGGTGGGCGCCATCGACTGGCCCACCTTCTGGATCACTTGCTTGATGTCGCGGGCATTGCGCAGGATTTGCTGCAACCGCTCGACGACGTCGGGTTGGTGGCCGATGTAGCGTTCCATCACGTTGACGGCGTCGTTGAGGATATCGTCGACCGGCAGGGCGACCGCACTGTGGATCGCCTCGACGCTGGCCGCCGCGGTGCTCGCTTTCTCGGCGGCCAATAGTTCCAATGTGTTCAGCGCTATCGCCACGTCACGGGCGAAGATTTCGAGGAACTGCAAGTCGCTTTCGGTAAACGCGCGCGGCTCGGGGCTTTCGACGTTCAGCGTGCCCGTCACGCGGTCGTGCAGCATGACCGGCACAGTGAGCGAGCTGCGGGCGCCCTCGGCCCCTTCCAGATACAGCGGGTCCTCGCTGGTGTCTTCGCACAAGTAGCTCTTGCCGGTGGCGGCGACAAAGCCGGTGACGCCGTTGCCGGTCGGTTCGGCCCGCAGCTCGCGCAGCGCCGCCGCGGAGGTCATGCCGACGGCCAGCACCGGCTCGAGAATCCGAGTTTTCGGATCGAGCATGCGTATTTCCACCACGTCGTAATGCAGGACGTCCTGGGTGCAGTGCAAGATATTGGCCCGCAGCAGCTCGATCCGTTCCTCGACCGTCATCTTGGCGACTTCATCGGGAGTCAGATCGGCCAGCTCAATGCCGGCCTGGTGGATGGCCGAAAGTTTCTGCTGCTGCAGGATCTCCTCGGTCACCTCGCGGATCGTGACGACCAGATGCTGCGGGGCGCCGTCGTTATCCGTCACGGGGGCTGCGTGGACGCGCATGTAACGATTCTGAAAACAGCGCAACGTCGAAGCGCTCGGCCGCCCAGTGCCCAGCGCCGTATGAAACGGAGAAAAATCGGGGCCCAGGATCTCCGGCGTGCCCATCACGTCGTAGAAATTCGCGCCGACGACGTCCTCGTGGCCGGTCCAATCGCGCAGCCGGCCGTTGGCCCACAGGATTGTGTTGTCGCTGCCCAACAGCACCACGCCGTCCGGCATGCCCTGGAGCACCCGTTCGTTTTGCACGAGCCGGGCAACGTTGATGACTTCGGCGAAGTGATCGGCGTCGGCGTAGATGCCGATGTAATCACCCGTCGCCAAATGGGAGAGAGCGCGGACCGGGGAGACCTCGACGATTTCCACCTGATCGCCGCACCGTTGGCGCAAGGCAATCTGGGCATCGTGCGTGCCGCCCAGAACCAGAATCTTGGGCGGTTGAAACTTACCTTCAGATGCGGACGACCTATCTTGTTGCAATGCGATTGGCTCGGACACAATCCAGGTTTCCCCAGGGGCGGACGGCTGGGCTCCTTCACCCACGGCACCGGAACTCAAGTGGCCCAATGACCCATCTTCGCGCCGATCCCTGGCGTAATTCCTCAGAATTATAGGTGGCCCGCTGAGGCGTAACAACCGGCAGGGGAGGCCCAGGGCGCCGAATCGGCTCTGTTTTTCTGATCGGCATGGACGCGGCGGATGATGGGCCGGCGTTGGCCCCGATCCGCGAATTGGCACACGAGGGGCGGCGAAATTCAGCATCTTCGGCAAATCAGGACCTGCCCCCGACCGCCACCGTGGACCGTTTCGCGAGCGGCACGGCGGATGCCCCGCTGGAATAACCGGCACAGGACGATTGATCGTCGCCTGCGATCGCAGGCTGGCGCGGCGGCTGGAGTCGGCGGGTCTTTCGGGACCATCGCCCCGAACTACACTTGTGCGGCGAGATAGCGCCATCCAAATTCGTGATCGCGATAAATCGGGTTGAAGGGAGCACTGCGCCATGGTGACGAGGGTTAAACGACATCCGCGAAGGACATCCTTCGGATGGCGAGCCAAACGAACCGGCCTTACGACGCTCGAGTTCGCCGGCTGCGTGATTGCGGTGGTCGGCGGCTTGTGGATCGGCGCCATCTACCTGGGCGTCGACATGCGTCATCTGGCACACCGAGTGCTCGACGAGGCGGAGTTGCTGGACCGGGTGCCCGACGAGTGGCGTCCGACGGGGCCCAACGACAATACGATGACCCGCGAGCAAGTCGTGGCGATGCTTCGCAAGGAACTCGGATCGCTGCGCAGCGAGATCGTCGCGCTGCGGACGGCCGCGGCGGTGGTCGGCGATCCGGAGCTGTTGAGCGAAGCGGAGGCCCGGGCGAAGGAGAAGACACGCAGCTACTGGCAGCGACTGAGTGAAATTGCGCAAAACGAGGCGATGCTGCAAAGCGACGCGGAAATGGCCTTCGACGAGCGCAACGCCGCCAAAGTCTTTGCCATCAAGGGACGCATCGGGAATTTCGCGGCCAACGCCGTGGAAGCGGTACCCAGCGACGGCGTCGATCCGATCTTGGTGCAGTTTGGTCAGCAACTTGGCGCTTGGTACAAAGACGCGGGTGAATTGTACGAGCGGGCCGTTCATATCTGGGAATCGCCCACGGCAAACCAGGCCCGCAGCCAGCTCAACCGGGATTGGCGCGCGGCGGAGCTGCAACATCGCAACGAAGCGCGGTTGCTCAACGAGCGGGCGGCGGCCGTCTGCAGCAGCCTTAGCCGCCGCTATAGTGAGGAACTGCCCGAATTCGCGAAGCCGCTCGCGCCCCGATCGCCGGAGGCGACCGTGCCGGCGACGGCGGGCGAAGGGCCCGCGGAAGCCGCGGAAACTGCACCGGTGGCTCGCGACGCGCTGACATTGTAGAAGAGTCCCTTGTTTGATTTGTGCCGTGGTGGCAATTAGGATGGAGCTTTGCGGCTGGCCGTCGCGCCGGCGCCAGGCGATCGATATCTGAGCACGGAGAATAGAAAATGCGATACACAATGCGAACTTTGGTCGTGGCGTTGATGAGCGTGGCGCTCTTGATTCATCCGGCGGCTGCGTGGTACGGCGGCTGCGGCTGCGGTTCGTACGAGCCGGTGCATTACGGGCCACTGCACGATGGCTGTTGTGGTGAAGTTGTCGTGTACGACAATTGCGGCTGTGGGCCTTGCGGCGGCGAGACGATCGAGGCCCCGGCAAGCGAACCGATGCCGAAGCCCGCGCCAGCAGCCCCTGGCGACGAGGATTTGCGGCCTAGCGCCCCGGCGACCCAACCGCGAGCTACCGGTCGACCGGCCGAGCGGCAGCCGTTGCCGCCGGCGCAGCCCGCCGAGGAGCCGGACAGTCTTTTCAACGGCACCGAGGAAGCGGCACCGCCGGAGATGGAACAACCTGAGCCGCCGGCGGAAGATCCGGCCGATTTGTTCGGGGAACCAGCCGAACCCACGCCGCCGGCCGAGACCGAGCCGGCCGAGGAACCGGCGGACGAGCCGTTCGATCTGTTCGGCGAGCCGGACGAGAGCGAACCGGAAATGCCGGCTGAGGAAGAACCCGCCGAGGACTCTGAAGATCTCGACGATATCTTCGGTGCGACGCGCGGCGTGCTGCGTGAGGCGGGCGGCCTGGCCAGCGAGGAAATGCGCGTGTGGATCGACAACACGGGCAACTTCTCGACCCGCGGCCGGCTCCTTAGCCTGCTCGAGGGCCACGTGCGGCTCTTGAAGGACAACGGCCGAACGACAACCGTGCCGTTGTACCGCCTGAGCCAGAGCGACCTGGAGTTCGTATATCGTCAGGCCAGGGCGCAGCAGGACGCAGCCTATCAGACGGCCCAGGCATCGGCTTCGCTGCCGCTGTCGGCGAACTGAGCTTACGAACTATCGCGATACTACCAGCCGCCTTCGTTGCCCCACTCGGCAACGAAGGCGGTTTTTTTGCGCGCTCAATATCCCAGGTCGCAAAGTCCCGCCGCGGCAATCAGGGTTATTCCTGCTGCGTCCGCAGGAACATCCGCAGGCCTTCGAGGATCGTGGAGAATTCGCGTTCGGCGGTGTGGATGAGCTGCTCGCTACGGGTGAAGGCGGCGGTTCGCTCCTGGATTTCCTTGCCGCTCAGCTTGCCCTTCTCGGCGGTGAGCGCGCGGCGGCCGTCGGCGATGGCCCGGCGGCTGGCCGCCACGGCGGAATTAAAGCCGACGGCAATCTGCTCGAAGATACGGAAGGCCTGGTCGTAGTTGCCGGCTCGAAACGGCCCGTCGCCAATGT
>CAZHIV010000109.1:0-2604 GCA_964532675.1 uncultured Planctomycetaceae bacterium | reverse complement strand
GAGAGATCGTGAATCTCGTAGTCCTGGCCGGCTGCTGCGTTACCGGGCACCAAACAAACTGCTCGGGGCGTGTCGCCGGCAACGGCAATGTAATAACTTCGCGCCAGCGTCGCGGTGATGCGCACTCCTTCGCCGCGGCGCACCATGCCGTAGTACGCGGCCCCTTGGGCCACCGCCAAATCGAGCCGCTGGTTGTCGAGCACGAGCGGCATCCAGGACTCATCCGAAGTGGAAAACCAGGAAGCAAGCACCGCCAGCAATCGCGCTCGAAGCACGGGCGAGGCAAAGAAACCACCATTAAATAGCACGACGTCCGGCCGGGCCGGGTCGGGCTTTTGCATTGCCTGCCACTCGTGATTTGGCGAGTCGTCGCCGGTGAATCGATGGGCCACAAGGAATGCCGCGAGATAGCGCGTCATCGCCGGGTCTGCGGCATAGGGCAGGCCAAAATCTTGAAAACCCGACTGCCTGCGCGCCGGCTTGTCCGTGAGGGCGACTCGCGGCAAGAAACCTTCGACCAGTAGCTGCTGCACTTCGGTGCGCGAGACTTCCACTTGCAACCCGCCGCCGATCACCTTCGACCCGGCTGCAGGCAAGTTGACGGTGAGCGACTCGGGGGCATCCGCACTCAGCAGCGTTTCTTTGACGCGGCGAGAGGTGCGCACCAGCGTGTCCCACTGCCGCGCGGCGAGCTTGTCGCCGACCGCGAGGCGCCGCTCGACATGCCGCGCGAGGGCCAGATCAAGATTATCGCCGCCCAGAATCAGGTGCTCGCCAACGGCGATACGATGAAACGGCACGTCGCCGGTCGCTTCGCTGGGCCGCACGCGGATCAGCGTGAAGTCGGAAGTGCCGCCGCCAATGTCGCACACCAGTATTTTTTGACCCGGCGCAATCTGCTGCTGCCAGTCATCTTCATGCCGCTCGAGCCACGCATAAAACGCTGCCTGCGGTTCTTCGATCAACGTCACGCGCGCAAGGCCCGCACGCCGGGCAGCATCGACCGTGAGCTCTCGCGCAACTTCATCGAAGGAGGCCGGCAGAGTAAGGACAACGTCTTGCTCGGCCAACAGATGCTGCGGGAATTTGTGGTCCCAAGCGGCACGCACGTGCTGCAAATACCGCGACGATGCCTCAACCGGCGACAGACGATCCACATCCGCATCGCCTTGCCAAGGCAGCAGTTCGGCCGTGCGGTCCACACCCGAATGAGAAAGCCACGACTTAGCCGACGCGATCAACCGGCCGGGCTTGGTGATTCCTTCCTCACGGGCAAACTCGCCGACCGCACAACTTGCATGTGAATCGCTCCAGGGCAGCCGCAATGCGCCGGTTTCGGCTTCCGTCGGCGTGGTCTGGTAATGAAACGAGGGAAGCGTCTCGAGACCTTCGATCTGAAACGCCGCGACAACCTGTGGAATTTCAAGCGTGCGTAGCTGCCGCGGCATTTGCTGCATGTCGACGAGCGCGGCCGCCGAATTCGTGGTTCCGAGGTCGATGCCTACGACGTAGCGGCTCGGCGCTTCACGATCCGTCGGATCCCGATTGCTGCTCACGGCTCGTTCTCATCCCCGCGATCCTCTCGGATACTGAACTCGAGTTTCCATCGTCTGTCTGACGTCGTGCTAACGCACCACAGCTCAAGCACGCCAAGCTCAGTGATTCGCGATTGGAACTTCACGGGCACATAAGTTTCTTGTTCCTCGCCGCCGGCTTCAAGCAGAGTTTCCATCGAATCTGTTTCGGCCAGCTCCTCCACATTGATCTCAGGCAGCACGTCGCCAGGCCGATCGTTGTGGCGCACGTTCGAGCTGAAGAAGCGAAAGCTGGCGAGCTCCCGGAGCACCAGGCCGATTTCACCGGACGGCACGTCGACGCTGGTTCCTTCCTCCATCCCGAACGGCACGACGCAAAGGGCGCGGAGCGGGCGTGGCGCGCCGGGGATCGCCAGGCCGGCGGTCTCGATGCCGACGTAATACGAGCGCGCGGTGCCGCCGCGAATGCGCATGCAGCCGTGCTGCTTGGTCCAGCCGTAAAAAGCGGCGCCCCGCGCCACGGCATATTCGAGGTCGCGCTGCCCAGGCAATTCGCTTGGCGAACCCTCGGCCGAGAACCATCGGCCAAGCGTGCTCAAGATGCGCGATCGCAACACGTCGGCCTTGAACACGCCGCCGTTAAAAAGCATGTGCGTGGGAGCCGCAGCTTCACTTGTCATTCGCGATTGTGCCGACAGGAATGAAGCCAGGTGCCGTGTGATCGCGACGTCGGTCTCAAACGGCAGACCAATTTCTTGAAATCCAGATTGTCGACCGCGCTTCGGCTTATCAGTAAGCTCGCACGCGGGAAAGAACCCGCCAACCAGCAGCTCGATCGCCATCTGACGCGGCACGTCCACAGTGACCGTGCCGCCGATCAGCTTGCTGCCACGTCCGAGTACCGAAACCGGGTAAGTTTCCGGCGTTCGGGAGCCAAGCAGCGATTCCTTCGCATCTCGGCACGAATGCCACAACGACACCGATTGCCAGGCGTTGAGTTTCACGCCACGTTCGGCGAAAAGCTCGGCCACACGGTACGCGAGGGCGAGGTCCATGTTGTCGCCGCCGA
>CAZHIV010000108.1:0-3750 GCA_964532675.1 uncultured Planctomycetaceae bacterium | reverse complement strand
GTGCAGCGGGCATGCTCGTGAACGACTCCGAAATTGCGAAACAAATACTGTACGGTCGAGCACATGCAGCATCGCGGCAGCATTTGGCCGCGTGAGGATCTAGTTGTAGGGTGGGCATTGCCCACCACACGCTTATCGGTGGGCAATGCCCACCCTACTTTTCAAACTGAGTTACGCTGAGGCTTCATCGTCGGCCGCGTGGAATTGCGGGATTTCGCGTGTCCACCCTCCCTGGGTTGGAGCAACAGGCTCGCCGTGCAATGCGGTTTCTGGGTCAACCGCGCACCGCGAGTGCTTCACGATGAAGCTTACGTCTGAGCACCGGGGCGGCGCATCGCGCCGCTCCGGTGTCTCAGCGGATTTCTACGTGCCGCTTTCGGCTTAGCGCCAAATCGCACGCAGCGTGGTTGGCTGGCAAGCTTGCCAACGCTATGCTGATGATCCATGCCTGCCCCGCCGCCCCCGAACGACGCGCCCGCCACGATCGGCCACGCCCCCGTGCTGCTGCGCACGATGGGCCTGTTCTCGCTGGTCGTCTACGGCGTGGGCGACATGGTCGGCTCGGGCATCTACGGCACCGTCGGCGATGCGGCCAAACAATTAGGCAATGCGGTATGGCTCGCGTTCGTGGTGTCAATGGTCGCTGCCATGCTGACTGGCCTATCGTATGCCTGTATCGCCTCGCGATATCCACGCGCAGCCGGCGCCGCATACGTGACGCAACGGGCGTATCATTTCGCGTTCCTATCATATCTCGTCGGGCTGACGGTCACGGCTTCCGGGCTCACGTCGATGGCCACCTCTACGAACGTATTCGCCCGCACGGTGCACGGCATTGCCGGCTGGCCATGGCTATTGACGGCGATCCTTTTCCTTGGCTTTATGACGTTGGTCAACTTCTGGGGTATTCGCCAGTCGATGTGGACCAACTTTGTCTGCACCGCTGTGGAGGTAGGCGGGTTGGTGTTCATCATCGCCATCGGCGCGAGGTTCTGGGGCAGCATCAACTACTTCGAGACCCCGCAAGCGTCTTTTGACGCCGAGGGCCTGATGGTCGATCACGGCCTGGGCATGTCGATGCTGCTCGCTGGTTCGGTGCTTACGTTTTTTTCCTTCATCGGCTTCGAGGACATGCTCAACGTGGCCGAGGAAGTGAAGGAACCGCGGCGTACGATGCCGTGGGGAATTGTGATAGCCCTGTTAGTTGCTACCGTGCTCTACATCGGTGTCGCGGTAACGTCGGTTTCGGTCGTGCCACATCAGGAGCTGGGGATGCCGGGCGCCTCGGCGTTAGCGCGAGTCGCAAGCCGTGCAGCGCCTTGGCTTCCGGTGAAAACCTATGACTTCATCACGCTGTTCGCAGTGGCCAACACCGTACTCATCAACTACATCATGGGCTCGCGGCTTTTATACGGCATGGCGCGGCAGCGGCTGTTGCCAGCCATTCTCAGCCGGGTCCATCCTCGCCGCCACACGCCGCACGTTGCAATCCTTACTCTGCTGGCGATCGTGTCGGTATTGGCGCTTTCCGGCGGCGAAGACGCCGTGAAACAGTTAGCCTCCGCAACCGGTCTGTTGCTACTATTCTCGTTCATGGTCGTGAACACGGCGCTGATTGTGCTTAAGCTTCGGCCGGGCGAGCCGCCAGGCGCCTTTGAAGTGCCGATCTTCGTGCCCGCGCTCGGCGTGATCGTCAATGCCACGCTGATCGTGGCGCGATTATTGGATGGAACCGCCGGCCGACGTGCCCCGATCATCGCCGGCGTGATCGTCCTGTGCGTGTCGGTCCTGTACTTCCTGATCCGCCCCAAGAACGTGACGGAAGAAGTGCTCGCGACCGTCGAGCACGAGTCGTAAGCCGACAAAACGGGATAGGCGACGCTACGTTGCGTCGCCCGCGCGGATCTGCACGTAGCTTTCGTAACGCCGCGCGTCGATCCAGCCGTCGGCCACGGCGTCTTTCACCGCACAAAGGTCCTCATGCGTATGCGTGCAGTCGGGGAAGCGGCAGCGGCTGACGTACGGGCGCAGGTCGCGAAAGAACCCGGACACCTCTTCGGCGATGACGTCCCACAACTGAAACTGGCGGATGCCCGGCGTATCGACGACGTAGCCGCCGAAGGAGAGCGGGATCAACACGGCGGTGGTTGTCGTATGCCGGCCCTTTTGCGTCTCGCCGCTGACGGCTTGCACTCGCAGGTGCAGGTCCGGCTCGACGGCATTCAAGAGCGACGACTTGCCCACGCCGCTCTGTCCGGTGACGACGCTCTCTGCGCCGGCCAAGCAGTTGCGCCAGCGATCGACGCCCAGGCCCGTGTTCGCAGACACCAAGAGCACCTCATAGCCGAGCTGCGCGTACACGCCGACCAGCGGCATAAGGTCGGCCGGCTCGACGAGGTCGATCTTGTTGATGCAAATCACCGGCCGGATGCGGCTCTTCTCTGCCGTCACCAGCAGTCGGTCGATGAGGTTGGGCTTCAGACGCGGCTCGGCGGCGCTCATCACGATGACGAGCTGGTCGACATTGGCCACGAGCACGTGCTGCCGGCCGCGGCTGGTTCGGCTCACCACGCCGCGCCGCGGCTCGACCCGCTCGATGACCCCTTCCGTTTGGCCTTCGGGGCGAAACCACACCACGTCGCCCGCGGCCACGACGTGCCGCTGGTCGGTCTGCAGTGTCTTTAACAGCCGCCGGGTGGCGCACTGAAAGAGGGCGTCCGCGTCGTCGCGCACGATGCTCACGAGCCCCTGCACTCGCAGCACGCGACCAAGCCGGCAAACGGTCGGGTCGATGTCGGGCAATACGAGCGTGCCCGTGTCGTCTTCCACGATCTGGGCGCCGGCGACGGTGCGTTTGCGCGAGATGTCGCCCTTGCCGCTGACGCGCTCGGCCCGCGGGGCGTCGGCGGCCTCGGTGTCCGTCAGTCCCCGGTCGCTCCGTTTGTCGCGGCCGCGCGCCTCGCGATTCTTGCGGAAGTCGGCCCGAACCTTGCGCTTTTTTTTCGACATAGTAGGGTGGGTCGAGAGGAACGAGACCCACCACGATCCCCGAAATGTGGTGGGTCTCGTACCCTCGACCCACCCTACGGCTAGACGGGTTCGTCCGGCAGCTCGATCTGCCCCTTCTTCATGTTCGAGGGATCGTAGCGGCGGCGGCCGTCGTCGCGGCCGATCTCGCGGTGGTCGAGCCCCGCGCGCGCCAGCAGCGACTCGCGCATAACCTCCTGCGAGAGATTGTCTGCCGGCGGCGGGCCCACCGCGCCCAGCTCGGCCGGTTCGTACTCGACTCGGTACCGGTGCTTGGAAATCGACAGGGTGTCGCCCGGATCGAGCCGCCGCTGCTGGTCCTTTTCGATGCGCACGTCGTTGATCTTGATGCCATTGCGGCTTTGCAGATCGCGGACGTACCAATAGCCGTCTTCGACCGACATCTGGCAATGGTGGGCCGAAACGTTGGCGAACCGCAGCACGATATCGCAGCTTTCGCGGCGTCCGGCCAACAGTTGCTTCTTGAGCAGCGGGATCGGATCGCCGCCGCCTAGGGGAATGAGCTCTCCATACATAATATGGCTCTCTTGCACATGACAGAATAAGGGATTTATGATGCCTGCAAGGCGAACACTGACCAATTACGTAACTCTACGTGAGTACCCAATTGGCGTCAACCAAACGACTTACACCAATCGACCCAAACGCTCACACGCCATTGGTTAAGGACGATAGCCGCGAGCCCACGGCTCGCCGGCGCCC
>CAZHIV010000107.1:0-4928 GCA_964532675.1 uncultured Planctomycetaceae bacterium | reverse complement strand
CGATCCGCTTCGCCTCCACCCGTAGGCCTGCTCAGCAATTGCACACCGCCGAACCTCTGCTTTCATTGCGGGTCTACGGGTATAATTGCTATCCGCAGGACGCCCCATGCAACCTGCCGTGTTTGACACAGAATCGGAAGAGCACTTCGCCACCTATCTCGACGGCGCGGGGCATCGCTGGGATAAGCATCCTGCGATTTCCGGCCAATCGAAAGTTCCCGATTTCGGTTTCGATCATCACGGCGTCCAAGTATTGAGCGACGTCAAGGAGCGGACGCCCAACGCGGAACAGTTGGAGCAATCGCAGCGGGAAATTGAAGCGGCGATTGCTGGCGAACGTATAAATTCCGCGAGGCACTTCAACCCCGTCGAACAGGTGCGGCATCTAATCCACCAGGGACGCCGAAAATTCAAAGACTTCGACGGCCATCTGTGCGCCCTGATTATCTATAACAAAGGTCACCGGGACGTTCGGCTGGACCCGCACACCATTTTTGGGGCGATGCTGGGTGATCCGGGATTTACCCTTTCGCTCGACACGGTAACGGGCCGGGCTGATCCGACTACCTTGCAGAATGAATTCCTGCCCCGCGGCGGTAAGATGATTCGCAAGTACGATCCGCTTACGCCAAGCAAGTCGCTGCGAAACATAAGTGCCGTGGTTGCCTTGGAGCGGTATCGTATTCAGAACCCCGCGTTCGCCCCAGCCCACGATGAGCAGGTGCGGCGCCAGACAGTTGAACTTGGACGCCCGCTAACCACCGAGGAACGACTGGCGATTGATTACTCGCTCATTGAAGGCGGGACGAAGCTCACGCTGGGGGAGACGTGGGGGCTGACCGTTTGCACCAACCCATTCGCCAACATTCCATTCCCAGACGATCTATTCGTCGGGCCTTACGACGCACGTTGGTCGATGGTGAACGGCGTAATGACACGCGTGTTCGCGGGCGAGCAGCGATCGGCCCTCGACGACGATACCAAGTAACCAAACAAACCAAGAGGGAGCGATGGCAATAAAGTCAGAGGGAATCATTGCGCCGAGTCCAGGCCATACCAGGCGAGTCTACTGCGGGAGCTTCCTGAATCGGGTATAGGACGTAGCGTTGGCGTTTTGCGATCAAACGCAAAAAAGTGATGCGCACGTTCAGCATCCAACTGCCGGGGCACAAGCATGGCGCTCATTGAGCCTCAAAGTGGCTGCCAACTGAACGCGTACTTGGCGTCGAACACCGGCGAACATCTGCCGCAGGCGATCACCGTCCGGCGATGCCGATGGATTACTCGCTTGCACGAGGGGCAGGTTCCTATGTACTTGGGAGCTGGCCGGACGACTTCGTCGCCATAACACCGCATACCATTGCACCCGATCACGAGTGCCAAGCGTCGCCACTCGGGGCCGTGGCCGGAGCCACGCGGTGCTAGCGCATGGGCGATCTCATGCAGGATCGTGTCTCTGATCTCCGTCTCACCGTTGAGTTCCACCAGGTAGCTGGAGAGGGAAATTTCCTTTTTCGCGTAGTTGCACTTGCCGAACCGCACTCTTGAGCGGTCGAAACGGAACGACCACTCCGGCAGCAGCTTGTGTCGCCTCATGAGGTAAGTGGCCAGTTGGCGTGCTTCGGCAAGTGTCATGACGAACGTATGAGCCCCCACGATATAGCTATACCGTAGGGTACATGGATGACTGAAATTCCGTTGGAACTAGTGGCCCAGCCCAATTGCAATTACTTAGATCCTATTGCGCTGGATGCTCACAAAGTATACTGACCATGCGCATGCAATCCAACGTTAACGCGGTAACGTTACTCAACGACGAAGAGAGGCACCGATGACGACGCTCGCAGTCGCACTTAAAGATGAAATCCGCCGGCTGGCCCGCAAAGAGGTCCGCGAGCAGACGGGCTCGACAACTCAGGCCGTGGCCCGCTACCGCCGCGAGATCGCCCAGCTTAAACGTCAATCTCAGAAACTCGAGAAGAAGCTGGCTTTTTTGGAGTCGCAAGAACGAAAGCGGATTGCAGCCCCCGAACCGATGGAGGATGTGGAGGAGAATGCCCGCTTTTCGGCTCGTTCCGTAGAAGCGCAGCGGCGACGAACTGGCTTATCAGCCGCTGACTATGCGCGGCTGGTGGGAGTGTCCGCGTTGACCATTTACAATTGGGAGCACGGCAAGACTCGGCCCAGGAAAGAACAGCTGGCCGCATTGGTCGCGTTGCGGGGGATTGGAAAAAGGGAAGCGCAAGCAAAGCTAGAACTGCTGAGTAACGGAACCAAGAAAAACTCGTCCAAGGCCCGCCGGCGCCGCCGCGGATGATCATCGTCAGGAGCACTATCATGCGCAGGCTTTCTTCGATCGCAATATTTCTTGCAGCGACCGTCAGTGTTCTCGCCTCGGACGCGCCAGCCCAAGAGGGCCCTGCCGAGGAGATCGGCGAGCGGATCGACCGCGGCTTGGAGCAACTCAGCCGCGAAGTGCGCGAGAAGTGGGGCCAGATTCGGCAGTCGATCGACGAGCTGGGTGTGCAGGGCAGAGTGTACGGTCGCCTCCGGTGGGACAAGGCGCTTACCGCAGCCTCGATCAATATTGAAGTCCAAGAGAGAGATAAGGTCGTCCTGACCGGAGTCGTAGCGAACGAGAAGTCGCGGCGCAAGGCAGTCCGACTGGCTCGAAATACCGTTGGCGTTGGGGAGGTCGTGGATCGACTTCGCATCGAAGCGCCGGACGCGGACGTAGCTAAGCCGGCCGAGAAATAACGGAAACGAGGATCCCAGCCATGACCGGTCCGTCCAGGCGATCACTGTCGGTTTGCTGCATGTTGGTTTGCGTCCTACTGGTCAGACCGGCCGGCGCTGCCGAGCCTCCGGACGTCTCAATACACCTCGAAAAGGGCCGCCTCGCGGATGCCGAGAAGTCGTTAACCAAACACCTGGCAAGCCACCCCAAGGACGACATGGCGCGATTCCAGGCCGGCGCGGTGCAGTTCTTTGCGGCCATCGAAAACCTCGCGCAAGAATCGTACCGGTACGGCTTGAACCCCAATATGGGCATGGTCCCATTCCTGCGGACGCCGGTCGAAGTGAATCCCAAGCCGGAGCCAGTTACCTACAGCGACGTTCGCGGCATGATCGAGCGATTTGTCGCAGGGGTCGAACGAGCCGAAAAGACGCTCTCAGCCGTCGACGACGAACTCCTCGCCTGGGAGCTCGATCTTACGGCCGTCCGCCTAGACATGAATGGCGACGGCCAGGCCGGTCCCGATGAAACGCTGTGGAGCGTCTTTGAGCGATTTGCCACCCCGGCGCGGGAGCCATCGCGGCCGGAGAACTTTGTCATCCGCCTCGACTCAGCCGACGTCTACTGGCTGCGTGGGTACTGCCACTTGCTGGCGGCATTGGGCGAGATGATTCTGGCCTACGATCACCAGCGGGCATTCGATCACACGGCCCAATTGTTCTTCTCCGATCCACAGACGCCTTACGCGAACGTCTTAGCCCGCAATGAGGATGATGCCGAACAGCAGGTGCCATTTGATCGCGACGGCGTGCTGGACGCCATTGCCTTTATCCACCTGGCGAACTTTCCGGTCCAGGATCCGGGGCGGTTGGAGAAGGCCCACGATCACCTGTTGGCGATGATCGACTCCAGCCGCCGCAGCTGGGAGTTGATCGAAGCGGAAACGGATAACGATAGGGAATGGATTCCCGGCCCGGGCCAGGACAGCGTGGTCGAAGGCGTGGCGATGAACCAGGAGCGACTGGCGGCCTGGCGGCGATTCCTCGACGAGGCTGAGGCCGTGCTGAATGGCAAAAAGCTGATCCCGTTCTGGCGACATGGCTCCGACCGGGGCGTCAATTTGATGAAAGTTTTCACGCAGCCCAAGGATTTTGATGTGGTGCTGTGGGTCCAGGGCAGCGGCGCCGTGCCCTATCTGGAAAAAGGCGAAATCACCAGCCCCGAGACGTGGGCCGAGTTCCAGCGGGTGTTTGGAGGGCGGTTCGTGGGATTTGCGATCTGGATTAACTAGTGGTGCGACGGCGCCGGCGGATCGATCGGAATGCGTACCAATAGCGATCCTGAATTGGGCGCCCGTCTCGCCCGTCACGTGGATTGCCTGGCGGGACTGATCGGCCCACGTCACCTCGGTAAACCGGCCGCCTTGGCCGCCGCCTCCCAATATGTGGAGCGCCAGCTGGCGGATGCCGGGTACGACGTAGACCGCCAGGGCTATCTAGCCGCCGGCCAGGAAGTAGCGAATCTGGTCGCAGAGTTGCCCGGACAGCGGCGCAACGACCAGGTCGTCATACTCGGAGCCCACTACGACACGGTCGAATCGACGCCGGGCGCTGACGACAATGCCTCGGCTGTGGCCGTGCTGATCGAAACCGCGCGACGGATGCGACATTTACGGCCAGCCCGCCCGGTTCGATTCATCGGCTTTGCCTGCGAAGAGCCGCCTCACTTCTATACGGGGGAGATGGGCAGCCAAGTATACGCCCGGCAGTGCCGGACGCGTGGCGAGCGGATCAGGGGAATGCTCTGCCTGGAGATGGTAGGCTACTACTCGACCGCCCCCGGTAGCCAGCAGATCCCACCGTCCATCCCCGCTTCCCTGCATTGGGCCCTGCCGAAGCGCGGCGATTTCCTGGCTGCCGTGAGCAATCTCCGCTCCTGGCGGCTTCTGTGGCAGTTTCGCCAAGGATTCAAACGAACGGTGCGGTTTCCCTTGTTCTCGATCGCTCTGCCGGAGTCGATTGCCGAAATTCGCTTGTCGGACAACAGCTCATTCTGGGACCAAGGCTATCCGGCGCTGATGCTCACCGACACCAGTTTTCTTCGCAACCCGCACTATCACTTGCCCAGCGATACGACTGACACTCTGGACTACGAGCGGATGGCGCAGGTGACCCTCGGTGTAGTCGGGGGT
>CAZHIV010000106.1:0-4921 GCA_964532675.1 uncultured Planctomycetaceae bacterium | reverse complement strand
AGCCAGCCGAACACCGGCGGCACGGGCCAACTGCCACGCTCGATCGCCACTCCCACGCCTGGCGGCAAAATCCTTGCCAGGTTCTCGTGCAATCCGCCGCCCGTTATGTGCGCGATCCCGTGCACCACTCCCTCAACGCGGTAATGCCCAAGTACGGCGCGCAGCGCACGAGAATAGATTCTAGTAGGCGTTAACAAAACATCACCCACTTTTGCGCCAAGCGATTCGACGAAGTCATCCACCGACAGCCCGGCCTTGTCGAACACGATTTTGCGGACCAGGCTGAACCCGTTCGAGTGCAGCCCGCTCGATGCGACACCGATCACCACGTCATCAGCAGAGATCGCCGAACCGTCGATCACCTTATCTCGCTCCACGACGCCCACGCAGAAACCGGCCAGGTCGTAATCGCCGCCGTGGTACATGTCCGGCATGATGGCCGTTTCGCCGCCAATGAGCGCCATGTCGCTGGCCACGCAACCGTCGCTGATGCCCGAGACGATCGCCTCCAACAGCGCGGGATCGTCCTTGCCCATCGCGACGTAATCCAAGAAAAACAGCGGCTCCGCACCGCAGCACAGCACATCGTTCACGCACATCGCCACGAGGTCGATGCCCACCGTGTGATGAATGCCCGCCAGATGCGCCACCTTGAGCTTTGTGCCCACGCCGTCCGTGCCCGAAACGAGCACTGGATCCTTATATCGCCGCGCGAACAGCCCGTCGGCAAAGTCGAGCCGGAACAGACCCGCAAATCCGCCCTCGGCCGGCAAGACTCGCGGCGAATGAGTCCGGCGCAGCAGCCGAGTCAATCGCGACATCGATTCGCGATACACGTCGAGATCGACGCCAGCCTCTTTGTACGTTGCCTTGGCCATGTGGATTCCATGTGATTCTAAAGCTCACAGTGAAAACACGGTAGGGGCACTGAATTTCAATTCGCGATTAGCGATTAGCATAACGAACGCGACGCCACGATTCCTCCACGCGTCTTGACTTCGCGTTGCAACAGTCTGTTCCCGCAACCTATGATTGATTAGGAAATGCACGTCGTTTCTCGCAAAGCGTTGCGCAAGTTCTGGGAAGACCACCCCGATAGCGAACTATCGCTTCGCCGTTGGCATAAACTGATGAGCACCACGCAATTTGGTAGTTTCGCCGAGGTGCGTGCGACTTTCCCATCAGCGGACATGGTCGATGACCTGACCGTGTTCAATATCGGCGGCAGCAAATATCGCTTGATCGCATCGATCCACTATAACCGCCAAAAAATCAATGTCCGCCACGTGTTGACGCATGCGAAATACGATCAAGGAAACTGGAAACGATGACCTCGCAGCTCACCGAACTTCAGACACATTGGACGCCAATCGCGCCGATTTTCTCGCTGCGCAACGAAGCGGACTACGACGCAGCAGTTGCACGGCTCAACGCACTGCTTGACGAAGTTGGCACCA
Source organism: uncultured Planctomycetaceae bacterium (assembly GCA_964532675.1). Lineage (GTDB taxonomy): Bacteria > Planctomycetota > Planctomycetia > Pirellulales > Lacipirellulaceae > JABDGM01. The sequence goes on along the minus strand of CAZHIV010000106.1, from coordinate 3,464 downwards.
ACGAGAAGCATCCCCTATATAGCATAGCCTTCTTGACACGCTTGGCACGCTCATCCACACCTACGAAGCAGAACACCACGATATTCCAAATGCCACTGGGCCCCAAGTGCTCAAATTCTTGATGGAAGAGCATGATCTCACTTCGGCGGACCTGCCCGAAATCGGCGGTCCCGACGTCGTGGAGCGATACTTGGCGGACAAAGAGGAATTAAGCATTGGCCAGGTGCGCGCCATAGCAAATCGTTTCCGCGTCTCGCCGGCGGCGTTTATCTAGCATTGTCGCGCTTTAGCTCGAGTATCCCGCTGCCGGTTGTATCGCCTCAACCCGCAATTCGAAATCCGGGCCTCCACAGAGCTCGCGGACGTCAATCCGCAATCATCCTGTCGCTCGCACCGCTCAAATCGAGGATTCTAGCGAGTTAAGCTCTAGGGTAGGATGACTCCGCATTGAATTTTGCTCCGAGCCCGTGTCGAAGAAAAGGACGCTTGTGAGCGCGACGTACCGTCGTCGACCGGTCGACCAATCCGTACTTTCGGCCGTCTCGATCATCGGTCTCGTCTGTCGCGCTTGTCACAATCCTCCCACTCTTTTCCACGCGAGCCAATTGCATCATGCTAACGACCGCTACAAGTTTCTTTGCCCGACAAGTTTCCGTGGTCATGCCTAAAACGACCCGCAAATCGCCGCATCCGCAAATGCAGTTCAGCTACCCGCTGCCCTACGGCGCGCTGCTGCGCGACGGCGGCGTGCAGTTTGTGGTCTACAGCCGCTCCGCCACCGCGATGCGCGTGCTGCTGTACAAACGCGTGTCGGATCGCGAGCCGGAGCGAATCGTTGAATTCAATCGAGATACCGACCGCTGGGGCGATATCTGGAGCATTTTCGTTCCCGGCCTCAAAGCCAATCAGCTTTACCATTTCCAAGCCGACGGCCCGTTCGACCCCAGTCAGGGCCACCGCTTCAACCCGCAAGCTCGGTTGATCGATCCGTACGCCCGCGCGCTGGCGGGCCGTTTCCTGCCCGCCACCGACGGAATCGTCCGTCCGCCCAAGTGCGTTGTCATCGATGACACGTTCGATTGGCAAGGCGACCGCCACCTCCGCCGGCCCCTTTCCGAGTCGATCATCTACGAATTGCACGTCCGCGGCTTCACCAAAAGTCCCACGAGCGACGTCGACGACCCCGGCACCTACGCCGGCGTCGTCGAAAAAATCCCCTACCTCAAATCGCTCGGCGTCACGGCCGTCGAGCTGATGCCGGTCTACGAATTCCCCATCGAAGAGGCCGACGGCTCCAAGCCCCGCCGCACGTATTACTGGGGTTACGACCCGATGTCGTTCTTCTCGCCCCACCGCGGCTACATGCACGGCCACAAACCGGGTGACCAGGTCCGCCAGTTCAAGGAGATGGTCCGCGAACTCCACGCGGCCGGCATCGAAGTCATCCTCGACGTCGTGTTCAACCACACTTCCGAAGGCAATGAAACTGGCCCCACGTTCAGTTTCAAAGGCCTCGAAAACCGCGTGTATTACATGCTGAACGAGGACGGAACGTACAAAAACTTCTCCGGTTGCGGCAACACCGTGAACGGCAACCACCCCATCGTCCGCGAGATGATCTTCCACTGCCTCCGCCACTGGGTGCACAATTACCACATCGACGGCTTCCGCTTCGACCTGGCGTCGATCCTCAGCCGCAACCGGTTCGGAGAGCTCGTTCCGAACCCTCCGCTTGTGGAGCTCATTGCCGAAGACCCGATGCTCGCGGACACAAAAATCATCGCCGAAGCCTGGGACGCCGCCGGCGCCTACCAGGTCGGCTCATTCGCCAACCTGCGCTGGGCCGAGTGGAACGGTCACTACCGCGATGACCTTCGCCGCTTCTGGCGCGGAGACCACGGCCTGACCGGTCCGACCGCCACGCGCCTTTCCGGTTCGAGCGACCTCTACCAACACAGCGGCCGCCGGCCGTACCACAGCATCAACTTCGTCACGTCGCACGACGGCTACACGCTCAACGACCTGGTGAGCTACGAGCGCAAGCACAATCTCGATAACCAGGAGGATAACCGCGACGGCGAAAACAACAACTACAGCGCCAACTACGGCGTCGAAGGCCCCACGCGTCGCATGAGCATCGTCGACCTGCGGCTTCGCCAGGCGAAAAACTTGATGGCCTCGCTCTTGCTAAGTCAGGGTGTGCCCATGATCCTTTCCGGCGACGAAGTCCTCCGCACGCAGCGTGGCAACAACAACGCCTACTGCCAGGACAACGCCATCAGTTGGTTCGACTGGCGGCTCGTCAAGCGCAACGCCGAGATGCTCCGCTTCGTGCAGTCGCTAATCGCGTTCCGCCGACGCCAGCCAAACGTCCGCCGCGGCTCGTTCCTCACCGGCAAAGCCGCCGGCCACGACAAGCTCCCCGACGTCAGTTGGTATAACCCCGCTGGCAAATCGATCGACTGGCACGGCAACGGCCCAAGCTTCACCTGCGTGTTCGGCACTAGCGGCCTGAGCGACCCAGCCGCCCGCGCCGTGATGATCATGCTCCACGCCGGCGGCGAAGTACACCGCTTCGTAATCCCGCCGGCCGCCGTGAACCGCAGCTGGCGACTATTCATCGACACCGCCGCCCCACCCCCAGCCGACATCTACCCCGATGCCGACGGCCCCGCGCCAACTGGCGATATCACGCTAGAATACCACTCGCTGCGTTGTTACGTGGCGGAATAAGAGTAGGTGTCAGGTGTCAGGTGTCGGGTTTCAGGATTTAAGACAACCAAGTGCCATCCTGAGGGGGGCTCGGCGACCGAAGGATCTCCGTCGCCCCACGAGATACTTCACGGCGCGGCGCGGCGCTCAGAATGACGATCCACCAACGAAGGGTTAACATGACCAGGGGCTAAGCGTGCAAACGCAATCTTGGTATATTGCTCTCATCTCCCCCGACACCCGGCCCCCGACACCTTGCCCGCCCCCATCCACGTCATCGGCATCGGCGACGACGGCCTCGAAGCCATCCCGCCCAGCGTGCGCCAAATCATCGACAACGCCGAGGTTCTTCTCGGCACCGAGCGCATCCTCGCGATCGTGCCCAAGAGCAAAGCCGAGCGGCACGTCATCAGCACCGACCTCAACGAGCTCGTCAAAACGCTCGAATCGGCCGGTGACAAAAAAGTCGCCATGCTGATCTACGGCGACCCGATGTTCTACGGCCTCGCGCGCTACGTGATGGACCGCCTCGGCAAAGACCGCTTCGTCGTCGTGCCGCACGTCTCCAGCATGCAGCTCGCCTTCGCCCGCGTAATGGAATCGTGGGAAGACGCCTACCTCACCGACCTGGCCAAGCACCCGCTCGACGCCGTCCTGGAAAAAATCCGCACCGCCCAAAAAGTCGGCCTGTTCACCACCGACCAGACCGGCCCCGCCGCCGTCGCAAAAGCCCTGCTCGACCGCCGCATCGA